>NZ_JBFAOO010000445.1:0-1007 GCF_040675265.1 Microbispora sp. NPDC049633 | reverse complement strand
CGGCTTGCCACGTCGTTGAGTGCCGTCGCGAGGGCTTCGGGGTCGAGGTCGCCGGTGAGGCGGAGGACCAGGGGGATGTTGTAGGTCGGGCTGGGTCCTTCGAGGTGGTGGAGGAACCACAGGCGGCGCTGGGCGAACGACAGCGGCAGGGGGTGGGGGCGCTGGCGGGTGGTCAGGTGGGGGCGGGAGGGTGCCTGGGTGTCGAGGTGGCGGATGAGTCCGGCGGGGGTGGGGGTTTCGAAGACGGCGCGGACGGGGACTTCGGCGTCGAGTACGGCGCGGATGCGGCTGGTCAGGCGGGTGGCGAGCAGGGAGTGGCCGCCCAGGTCGAAGAAGTCGTCGTCCATCCCGGCCCGGTCGATGCCGAGGACTTCGGCGAACAGGCCGCACAGGATCTCCTCCCGGGCCGTGCCCGGAGCCCGGTAGGCCGCTTCGGTGGTCAGATGCGGTTCGGGCAGCGCCGCGCGGTCCAGCTTGCCGTTCACCGTCAGCGGCAGCTGCTCCAGCACGACGACGGCTGACGGGATCATGTAGTGGGGCAGCCGGGCGGACAGGAACGTGCGTACGACGGCGTGGTCGAGGCCGATGTCTTCGCTTCCAGTCTGGGCTGGGGTGAGGTAGGCGACCAGATGCTTGCCGGCGTCGGTGCCGCGGCCGTCGCGGGCGATCACGGCCGCCTGCGCGACGGCGGGGTGTTCCAGCAGTGCGGCCTCGATCTCACCCGGTTCGATCCGGAATCCTCGAATCTTCACCTGGTGGTCGGTGCGTCCGAGGTATTCGAGGTGTCCGTTGGTGGTTTGGCGGGCGAGGTCTCCGGTGCGGTAGAGGCGTGTTCCGGGTGGGCCGTAGGGGTTGGCGATGAAGCGTTCGGCGGTGAGGCCGGGACGTCCGAGGTAGCCGCGGGCGAGGGAGGGTCCGGTGATGTAGAGCTCTCCGGGTGTTCCGGTGGGGACGGGGGTGAGCCATGGGTCGAGGAGGTGGAGGGTGGTTGCGGTGGTGGCGGGTCC
>NZ_JBFAOO010000444.1:0-1016 GCF_040675265.1 Microbispora sp. NPDC049633 | reverse complement strand
CGCAGGTCCCCGGCGTCGCCGGAACCTGGCGCGACCTCACCGACTCCGTCAACTTCATGGCCGGCAACCTCACCAGCCAGGTCCGCTCCATCGCCCAGGTGACCACCGCCGTCGCCAAGGGCGACCTCTCCCAGAAGATCACCGTCGACGCCCGAGGCGAGATCCTCGAACTCAAGAACACCGTCAACACCATGGTCGACCAGCTGTCCTCCTTCGCCGACGAGGTCACCCGCGTCGCCCGCGAAGTGGGCACCGAGGGCCAGCTCGGCGGACAGGCCGACGTCAAGGGCGTGTCGGGCACATGGCGCGACCTCACCGACTCCGTCAACTTCATGGCCGGCAACCTCACCAGCCAGGTGCGCAACATCTCCCAGGTCGCCACGGCGGTCGCCAAGGGCGACCTGTCGCAGAAGATCACCGTCGAGGCCAAGGGCGAGGTCGCCGCGCTCGCCCAGACCATCAACACCATGGTCGACACGCTGAGCGCGTTCGCCGACGAGGTCACCCGCGTCGCCCGCGAGGTCGGCACCGAGGGACGGCTGGGCGGCCAGGCCGACGTCAAGGGCGTGTCCGGCACCTGGAAGGCGCTGACCGAGTCGGTGAACGTCATGGCCGACAACCTCACCGACCAGGTGCGCAGCATCGCCGAGGTGACCACGGCCGTCGCCCGGGGCGACCTGTCGCAGAAGATCCGCGTCGACGCCCGGGGCGAGATCCTGGAGCTGAAGGAGACCATCAACACGATGGTCGACCAGCTGTCCTCCTTCGCCGACGAGGTCACCCGCGTCGCCCGCGAGGTCGGCACCGAGGGACGGCTGGGCGGCCAGGCGACCGTACGCGGGGTGTCGGGCACGTGGAAGGACCTGACCGACTCCGTCAACGTGATGGCGTCCAACCTCACCAGCCAGGTCCGCTCGATCGCCCAGGTCGCCACGGCGGTCGCCAAGGGCGACCTGTCGCAGAAGATCACCGTCGAGGCCAAGGGCGAGGTCGCCGCGCTCGCCCAGACCATCAAC
>NZ_JBFAOO010000443.1:0-1025 GCF_040675265.1 Microbispora sp. NPDC049633 | reverse complement strand
GCCGCCGGTGCTCCAGTTGTCGGCGTGGTCGATCTGGCACTTGGTGGCGGGCAGGGGGCAGCCGTCGATCCAGCAGGTGGCGTAGCGGGCGAAGACGGCCCGCCGCTGGGCCGGGGTGGCCAACCTGACCTTGCGGCCCATGTCGAGCACCTGCCCGTCGGCGTCCATCACCAGACGCACCAGGGTGGAGGTGCGGGCCAGCCGGTGCACGCCGGCGATGGGCAGCACCTGCCCGGTCGCCAGCAACAACCCCGGCGCCGTCCCCAACAGCGGACCCAACACCGTGCCCAGCCGCGCCCCGGACAGCCCTCCGGACTCCGCTCCCGGTGGCGACCCCGGCTCTGATCCCCGGGCACCGGGCGCCCCCGGCTCTGGTTCGGACGTGCCGGACGGGGTCTTCGTGCCTCCCGGCCCATGCCGGACCTCCCCCGCAGGCCGAAACCCGGCGTGGGTGTGAGGGGCACAGGTGTCCCCAGGAGGATCAGACGAGTGCCACTCGCCCCACCATGCCTCCCGCAAGTGCGACTCCTGCCGCTGCGACGTGCTCCCCTGTGACTCCCTCTGCTGCGACTCGCTCCGCTGGCTGCTCGTCGCCTGCGCGCGTCCGGTCACGCCATCGCTGGATTGCACGTCACGGGGCCCTGTCGCCGGGTCGGCGCTGTTGGCGTCGCTCTGGTCGGCGTTCTCGACGGTGCTCTCGGCGGTTACATCGGCATCGGTTCCGGGGTTGGCACCTGCCGCAGCATCGGCTTCCTCGGTGTCCCGAGTGGTCCGGGGGCTTCCGGTGTGCCCGGCAGCCTGGATGTCTTCGGTGTGCCCGGCGGCCTGGGTGTCCTTGGTCGTCCGAGTGTCTTCAGGAGTCTCGGGGTGGTCGGCGCTCTCGGGGTAGTTGGCGCTTGCGGGGTGGCCGGGGTCGGGGGCGGGGTCGGTGGGGTCGGTGGGGAGGGATTCGGCGTTGACCAGGACCAGGAGCTCGGCGGCGATCTTCTCCTCCAGCAACGCCATGAACGCATCCGCCTGACGCA
>NZ_JBFAOO010000442.1:0-1034 GCF_040675265.1 Microbispora sp. NPDC049633 | reverse complement strand
ACGCTGACACCGGGGATGCCGCCGGTCGCGCTGGTGGTGCGGCTGGCGCCCGGCACGGCCACCGTGGAGCCCGCGGCACCCGCGACCTCCGGCGGCGATCCGGTGGCCCGGCTGGAGGGCGAGCCCCTCACGAAGGCCGTGCCGTGGCCGGCCTCGGGCATGCTCGCCTGCGGCGGCTCGGTCCTCGCGCTGGGACCGGTCCTGCCGCCCGACGCCCACCTCGACGCGCTGCCGGACGGCGGGCTCGCCTACAACCGCCCGCCGCGCCTGCAGCGGCCGGAGCGGCAGCGGCGGTTCACGGTCCCCGCCGAGCCCAAGCGGGGCGAGGGCATGCGGCTGCAGCTGCTGGCCGCGCTGCTGCCCGCCGTCCTCGGTGTGGTCATGGCCGCCGTCACCGGCACCTGGTACTACCTGCTGATCGCGTTCATGACGCCACTCATCATGATCGGCCAGTGGGTTAGCGACCGCAGACACGGCAGGAAGAAGCACCGCCGGGCGCTCAAGGCGTACCGCGAGCGGCTGGCCGCCTTCGAGGAGGAGGTGGCCCGCGCGGTGCGGCAGGACGAGGAGGCCAGGCGCGGCGGCGCGCCCGACCCTGCCGAGGTGCTGCTCACCGCGACCGGCCCGCGCCGCCGGCTCTGGGAGCGCAGGGTGCACGACCACGACGCGCTGCGGCTGCGCGTGGGACTGGCCGACCTGCCCGCGGACCTGGAGTTCGAGCCCGAGAGCGGCACGCCCCAGGACGTCCCGCGCCGGGAGCCGCCCTCCTGCCACGACGTCCCGGTCGCGCTGGTCATGCGGCGTCTCGGCGTGGCCGGGCTCACCGGCCCGAGGGACGTGGCGCTCGGCTGCGCCCGCTGGCTCGTCGGCCAGGCCGCCGCCCTGCACAGCCCGCGCGACCTGGCCGTCGTGGTGCTGTCCGCCAACCCCGACGGCGCCGGGCAGTGGGGCTGGGTGCGCTGGCTGCCGCACTGCGCCCCGGACGCCGCCCGCGGGGGCGCCCTGTCGTCCGACTGCGCCGCGCTCGTCGGCGC
>NZ_JBFAOO010000441.1:0-1035 GCF_040675265.1 Microbispora sp. NPDC049633 | reverse complement strand
TGGGCCCGGCCGAGGGCCCGCAGCGCGAGGGCCTGCTCGTGGAGGTCGTGCAGTTCCCGCGTGACGCGCACCGCCTCGGTGAGCGCGCGGACCGCCTCGTCCGCCCGGCCGCCGAGGCGGTGGGACTCCCCCAGGATCCGGAGCCCGGTGGCCCGTCCTGACGGGACCGCGTACTGCTCGAACACGGGCATCACCTGTGCGACGAGCTTCGCCGGGTCCCGGCGCCCGAACCGCAGGGACAGATCGCCGAGGGCGAGCAGGAGGCACGCCTCGAGCAGCCGCTCGTTGCGCCGCCGGCAGATCCGCAGGCCCTCCCCCATCTGCTGGGAGACGCGCGTCAACGCGGTGTGGTCGCGGCAGGCGGCGGCCACCTCCCGCAGGGCGAGGGTCCTGGCCACGAGGCTGTTCCCGCGGATGGCCAGGCGGAGCGCGTGGTCCGCGCAGACGGCCGCGTCCTCGTGGAGCCCCTGCTCCCGGTCCGCGACGGCGCGCAGGCACCACAGACGGCTCAGGGCGGGCTCGTCGCCGATCTCCGCGGCCATGGTCATGGCCTCGTCCGCGAGCGCGCGGGCCTGGCCGGGGTCGCCCGCGCGGTGCAGCGCGAAGGCCCGCAGGCACAGCAGGTCGAGCGCGGCGTGCCGTTCCCCCGCCGCCTGGAACTCCGCGAGTGCCGCCTCGATCGCCTCCGGGTCGACGCCGCGCCGCACGTCCACGCCGAGCATGCGCAGGTGGCCCAGGCCGCGTGTCATCACCGCCTCCCCCCACCGGTCGCCGCCCGCCTGGCACGCCCGCAGCGCCAGCTCGTGGGAGGACGACCAGTCCCGGTAGTGGCCGCGGAAGGCGTAGTAGCCGGCCGCATGGGCGGACAGTTCCCAGGCCGCCTCGCTCATCCCGAGCCGGCAAGCCTGCGCCACCCCCGCCAGCAGGGTCTCCCGCTCGCCGTCGAACCAGGCCGCCGCATCGCCCGCCAGGGCTCTGGTCGTGGCGGGGTCGGCGTACCACCGGGGGGCCGCGCCGCGGACGACGGAGGCCGCT
>NZ_JBFAOO010000440.1:0-1056 GCF_040675265.1 Microbispora sp. NPDC049633 | reverse complement strand
GGTGTCGGTGACGGATTCCTTTGAACGGTGCCCTTTCCTTAGCCGGGGGGTGCCGGCCAGAGTGAACTCTTTCAAGCATTGTTTGGAGAGTTTGATCCTGGCTCAGGACGAACGCTGGCGGCGTGCTTAACACATGCAAGTCGAGCGGAAAGGCCCTTCGGGGTACTCGAGCGGCGAACGGGTGAGTAACACGTGAGTAACCTGCCCCTGACTCTGGGATAAGCCTGGGAAACTGGGTCTAATACCGGATATGACACTCCTCCGCATGGTGTGGGTGTGGAAAGTTTTTTCGGTTGGGGATGGGCTCGCGGCCTATCAGCTTGTTGGTGGGGTGATGGCCTACCAAGGCGACGACGGGTAGCCGGCCTGAGAGGGCGACCGGCCACACTGGGACTGAGACACGGCCCAGACTCCTACGGGAGGCAGCAGTGGGGAATATTGCGCAATGGGCGGAAGCCTGACGCAGCGACGCCGCGTGGGGGATGACGGCCTTCGGGTTGTAAACCTCTTTCAGCAGGGACGAAGTTGACGTGTACCTGTAGAAGAAGCGCCGGCTAACTACGTGCCAGCAGCCGCGGTAATACGTAGGGCGCGAGCGTTGTCCGGAATTATTGGGCGTAAAGAGCTCGTAGGTGGCTTGTCGCGTCTGCCGTGAAAGCCCGTGGCTTAACTACGGGTCTGCGGTGGATACGGGCAGGCTAGAGGCTGGTAGGGGCAAGCGGAATTCCTGGTGTAGCGGTGAAATGCGCAGATATCAGGAGGAACACCGGTGGCGAAGGCGGCTTGCTGGGCCAGTTCTGACGCTGAGGAGCGAAAGCGTGGGGAGCGAACAGGATTAGATACCCTGGTAGTCCACGCTGTAAACGTTGGGCGCTAGGTGTGGGGGTCTTCCACGACTTCTGTGCCGTAGCTAACGCATTAAGCGCCCCGCCTGGGGAGTACGGCCGCAAGGCTAAAACTCAAAGGAATTGACGGGGGCCCGCACAAGCGGCGGAGCATGTTGCTTAATTCGACGCAACGCGAAGAACCTTACCAAGGTTTGACATACACCGGAAA
>NZ_JBFAOO010000439.1:0-1075 GCF_040675265.1 Microbispora sp. NPDC049633 | reverse complement strand
CGCGTCACCGCCGCCGCCGGTGGCCGCGCCACCCCCGGGCGTGTTCTCGATCTGGACGGACTTCGTCTTCGTCTTGGACGGCGTGGGCGACGCGAAGACCGTCTCGTACACCGTCCGCGTGTTGCGCGGCGACGGCGAGACGCTTGCGGACGGGCTGGCGCTGGGGCTCGCGCTCGGGCTCGCGCTGGGGGACGCCGAGGGGCTCGCCACCGCGATGGTCGCCGCCGCGGGCGTCGTGTTCGTGCCCGTCGCCGCGATGACGCAGTTGTAAAGCGTGGTGGGCGTCGTGGTGGTGGTCGAACCCGTGGTGCCGGGCGCGATCATGTTGATCTTGAAGTCCTTCGCCGTGAGCACGACGGAGGTGGCCCCGGCCGACGGCGTGACGGTCAGCGTCGCCGTCGGGAGGGTCGGCATGGCCCCCGCGGCCGCGATGGCCGACGTCAAGGCCGCACCCGTGGGCGAGGGCGTGGACACGCCCGCGGTCATGCCGGCCGGCAGCGCCGACGCCGACACGCTCGGGTGCAACTGGATCGACGCACCGCTCGCGATCTCCACCGGCACGGGGAACGCCGCGCCGGCGGCCGGCTGGATGCTCAGGGTCGCGGTGTACTGGGTGCCGCTTCCCGTCGAGGTGAGCGCCACGGTGAAATCGTGTGTGACGGGCGTGCCACCGCTGGTCGACGGAGTGCACGTGTACGTCACGGTCTTCGTGTCGGCTCGCGCGCCGAGCGCGGTCAGGCCCAGGAGAAGGCCCGCGCTGACCACTCCGGCCGCGGCGGCCCTCCCGGCGACACGGCCGCGCGCCTTTGACTTCAGCACTGACTTCTCTCCACTTCCATGCTCGCAGTCAACAGGCGTACCAGCATGCCAGCATACGGTCACGGTCAGGTAGAGATCTTACGGACAAAAACCCCAAGACCGCCTCCAATTGCCTAAACATTCTCCCGTTCGGACCATGACCGCGTCAGGCGGACGCTAATTCGGGCTCAGCAGCAGCGGCACGTGGTGGTGCTCGCCGGCCTCCCTGATGGCGAACACGACGCTCACCTCGGGAAAGAACGCCTCGTCCCCCAGG
>NZ_JBFAOO010000438.1:0-1100 GCF_040675265.1 Microbispora sp. NPDC049633 | reverse complement strand
TCTCCGGTGCGGTACATGCGCGACCCCGGCGGACCGAACGGGTTGGCGACGAACCGCTCTGCTGTCAGTCCGCTTCGTCCGAGGTAGCCGCGGGCCAGCGATGGTCCGGTGATGTAGAGCTCTCCGGGTGTTCCGGCAGGCACAGGAGTGAGGTGGTGGTCGAGGAGCAGCAGACTGCCGGCGGTGACGGCGGATCCGAGGGTGGGGGGGTGGCCGGGGGTGAGGGGGTGGCTCGTGGTGGCGCAGACGGTGGTCTCGGTGGGGCCGTAGGCGTTGACGAACCTCCGCCCGGCAGCCCAGTGGTCGATCACTTGGGGGGTGCAGGCCTCCCCCGCCACCACCAGGCAGGAGACGGTCGGCAGCGCCACATCCGCCATCGCCGCCAACGCCGACGGGGGAATGGTCAGGTGGGTGATGTGGTGGTGGTCGATGGTGGTGGCCAGGGCGGTGCCGGGGGTGAGGTGGTCTTCGGGTGTGGTGACCAGGGCGGCGCCGGACAGGAGTGCGGTGGTGAGTTCCCAGAAGGCGGCGTCGAAGCTGGGTGAGGCGAATTGGAGAACGCGGCTGCCGATTCCGGGGGTGAGGCGGTTGTGTTGGGTGTGGGCCAGGGCGCTGATGCCGCGGTGGGTGACCACTACTCCCTTGGGTCGGCCGGTGGAGCCGGAGGTGTAGATGACGTAGGCGGGGTCGTCGATCCGGCAGGTCACCCCTTGGAGGGGCTCGATGTCCTGAAGGTTCCGGTGGAGGTCGTCGAGGGTCAGGCAGTGAACGTTGCCGGTGTCGATGCCGTCCGGTAGTGCGCCGTCGGTGGTGAGCAGGAGGGTGGGGGTGGCGTCGTCGAGCATGTACTGCAGGCGTTCGGCGGGGTAGCGCACGTCCAGGGGGAGGTAGGCGGCTCCGGCTTTCAGGGTCGCCAGGATGGCCAGGACCAGATCCGCTCCGCGGGGTAGGGCGATGGCGATCAGGTGGCCGGGGCCGGCGCCGTGTTCTTTGAGGAGGGTGGCCAGGCGGGCGGCTTGGGTGTCGAGCTGGGTGTAGGTGAGTGATCCGCCGGGGTGGATCAGGGCGGTCGCGTGTGGGGTGGCGGTGACCTGCCGGGT
>NZ_JBFAOO010000437.1:0-1102 GCF_040675265.1 Microbispora sp. NPDC049633 | reverse complement strand
CCGCAGCGCGGCGGTCAGCGCCGCCGTCAGCGGCGTCCCGGTGATCTCGGCGAGCGCGCCCGCCACGGTGGTCATGCGCGCGCCGGACGGCAGCAGCGGCCTGACCGCGCCGGCGTCTCCCGCGATCAGCAGCGTGTTGACGTGCCCGGGAGCCGTGGGGAGGACGATGAGGGCGCCGTCGCCCACCCCCACCCCCGGCATCGCGCCGACCGTCCCCGCCGGGGTCACCGTCATCCGCGCGGGCCAGCCGATCTCGAAGCTCCGCATGGCGGACAGGTCGGGCGAGACGAGCACGCCGGTCCCCGGCGGAGGCAGGCGGAGCGGGCTGCCCGCGACCAGCCGGCGGTAGGCGCCGAGATCGACCGCGACGACCGTCGTCGGCCGCCCGCCGAAACCCACCTCGGCGATCGTCGTCCCGACCGCGGCCGGGACGACGGCCCTGACGCCCGGCGCGTGGAGGATCTGCTCCAGCGTCTCCGGAGGGATGCCCTGCGCGCGCTCCACCCTGATCTCGGCGCCGATCCGCTCCCACGCCGTCTGCCGCTGGGCCTCCTCCAGCCCCCCGGCGGCGACCATGCCGTACGCCGCCAGCGCGACGGCCGGCAGCAGCGTGAGCACCGGCAGCGCGGCGCCCGGCACGGCCCGGGCGGCGGCGAGCCCGAGGAACGGCACGGCGGCGGCGCGCCGGGCGGCGGCCCGGAAGGCCAGGTGGAGCACGGCCGGGCCGGCGCGCAGCACCGCCAGCGCGGCGGCCAGCGCCAGCAGCACGGGCGCCAGCGCGAGGAACGTGTCGCCGGCGGCGAGGCCGCGGGTGCGCAGGAGATAGAGGCTCGCCCCGGCGACCACGAGCACCAGGATCTCCGTCGCGATCCGGCGGAGAGCCTTTCCGGGCCGTCGGCCGGTGGACTGACCTCGTGGAGACTGGCGCAGCGCGACGGCGGCGCAGGCGATCGCGACGGTCCCCGCCGCGAGCGCGGCCGGGCCCAGCCGCGCGACCGCCGCCGGGGCGCCCGGCACGAAGCCCGCGGCCACCTGGCCCGCCCCCGCGGAGATAGGAAGTTCACAAGGAAGAAAACACGTAACTCCAGGACCACTATCCCAT
>NZ_JBFAOO010000436.1:0-1130 GCF_040675265.1 Microbispora sp. NPDC049633 | reverse complement strand
GCCACCCGACTCCGGCCTGTCGACGGCCGTGCCCCGGGAGGAGCCCGGCACGCCGTTCCGGGACGCCACGGCGGACAGGGGGGACAGGGAGCACACGGAGCACCGGGAGCGCCAGGAGCACCGGGGGGACCGGGAGCACCGGGAGCACACGGAGCACACAGGGCACACGGATCCCGGCCGCCTGGCCCCGCCCCCGCAGCCGGGCATGCCTCGTCCCACCGGCGCTCCCGTCGACGCTCCCTCCGGCGCCTCTTCCGGCGGTCCGGCCGCCCCCGAACTACCGGAGCGTCCGGTGCGGCCCATCTCCCAGGAGGACACCCAGCCGGGCCTGGCGTGGCCGTCGAGGGCGTCGAAGTCACGCGCCGCGCAACGGCCCGCGCCGTCCCCCGGCCCCTCCGGCCCCGCCGGTCCCGCGAACCCGCCCGGCCCTGCCGGATCGACGCGTCCGCCGGAACCGCAGGGCCCGGCGACGTCAGCGGGCTCGCCCGGATCCGCCGGGCGGGCGGGTTCGGCGGGCTCACCGGCGGTCGCCGCGACTGGGACGCCCGGGACGGCTGGGGAGGCGCGTCCGGCTCTCGGACCGGCCGCACTGCAGCCGGGGCAGGACACGCCGCTTTACAACGCGCTGCTCTCGCAGATCAGGGCCAGGGAGGCCCTGGCGCACGCGGCCGAGGCGGTACCCGCACCCGGCCACCGCGTCTTGTCCGACCGCGCCTTGTCCGACCGCGCCACAGCCGCCCGCGCCGGTGTCGGCGACGTCGCGGACGTGCCCGGGGAGATGGACCTTCCCGACAGGCCGCTGGCCGGTGCGCAGATCAGGATCGTTCAGGTGCTGGCACGGGTCGGCTCGCTGTTACGGGCGACCGCCCTGCGGATCGTCATCGTCGTCGTCGCGGGGGCGGCGGGCACCGTGACGGGGATCAACCTGTTCGCCCCCGCGCCCCCGTCCCAACGAGGGTCGCTGGAGGCGAACATCGCGCCGACGTCCGCCGACCCCGCAGGAGCGAGGACAGGAGCGGCAGCGAACCCCTCGGCGGCCGGTGCGGCAGCCGGCGCCGCGACAGGCGCCGCGGCGGCGGGCGGGGCCGCGGCGGGTACGGCCTCGGGCGCGCCGCAAGCCACGGTGACCG
>NZ_JBFAOO010000435.1:0-1143 GCF_040675265.1 Microbispora sp. NPDC049633 | reverse complement strand
CGCTGCGCGTGCCCCCCGCCGGCGTGAGCGGCGCGCGAGCCGCGCAGTGGCTGCGCTCCCGGGTCGTGGACCACACGCTGTCGGTCGGCGCCGGCATGTGCCGTCACCTCACGCCGGGTGAGCTCGTCACCCGCGCCGGGGTGAACGTGGAGGAGGCCGGGCGGACCCCCGAGGCGGTGGTCACGGCCGCCACGCTGATCGTTCCGGCGGCCGGCAGCGTCGTCGCCCTCGCGTTGATCGACCCGTGGCTCGCGGTCACGCTGGTGGCCGGTCTGCTTGTGATCGTGGCCGTGCTGCGCGCGTTCATGCGTAGGACCACGGCGGCCTCCGGCGGCTACCAGCAGGCCCAGGGGGAGATCGCGGCCATGCTCGTCGGCGCCCTCGCCGGGGCCCGCACCATCACCGCGGCCGGGAGCGAGGATCGCGAGGCCGCGCGCGTGCTCGCCCCGCTCCCCCGCCTGCGCGCCCACGGCCTGGCGCTGTGGCGGCTGCAGGCGCGGGCCGGTGTCCAGGCCGCCGTCGTCATCCCGTTCCTGGAGATCGTGGTGCTCGGCGTCGGCGGGTTGCGCCTGGCGGCGGGCGGCCTCACCGTCGGCGAGCTGCTCGCCGCCGCGCGCTACGTCGTGCTCGGCGCCGGCCTGGGGTCGGCGCTCGGCTACGCGGCGCGCATCGCCCGCGCACGGTCGGCCGCCCTGCGGCTGGAGCAGCTGTTCGCCGTGCCGGCCCCCGCGTACGGGGAGCGCTCGCTGCCGCCCGGCCCCGGCACCCTGGAGCTGCGCGAGGTGACCGTACGGGCCGACGGCGTGCGGCTGCTGAGTGGCGTCAGCCTGGTCGTGCCGGGCGGCACGTGCACGGCGGTCGTGGGCCGCTCGGGCTCGGGCAAGTCGTCGCTGGCCGCCGTGGCCGGCCGGCTCGTCGATCCCGAACGCGGCGCCGTGCTGCTGGACGGGGTGCCTCTGCGTGAGATCGGCCGCGAGCCGCTGCGCCGCGCGGTCGGGTACGCGTTCGAGCGGCCCGCGCTGTTCGGCGAGACGCTGGGCGAGGCCGTCGCCTTCGGGCTGGGAGCCCGGGACGCCCCCGGCGTGCGGAGCGGGGACACCGTGCGGAGC
Organism: Microbispora sp. NPDC049633; assembly: GCF_040675265.1. NCBI lineage: Bacteria > Bacillati > Actinomycetota > Actinomycetes > Streptosporangiales > Streptosporangiaceae > Microbispora > Microbispora sp. NPDC049633. The sequence goes on along the minus strand of NZ_JBFAOO010000435.1, from coordinate 34 downwards.
GGGGACACCGTGCGGAGCGAGGGCGCGGTGCGGG
>NZ_JBFAOO010000434.1:0-1143 GCF_040675265.1 Microbispora sp. NPDC049633 | reverse complement strand
CGCTGCGCCAGCTACTGGCGGCGCAGCGACTCCGGGTCGTCCGCGGCGCCCGCCAGGACGGCCGCGACCTCCTCCAGAGACAGGCCGAGCGCGCGCAGCGCCCGCACCCGGTACAGTCGGCGCAGGTCGCGCTCGCTGTACCGGCGATGTCCCGAGGGCGTGCGTTCGCTCGCGGTCAGCAGCCCGATCTCGTCGTAGTGGTGCAGCGCTCGCACCGTCATCCCGGTCGCGCGCGCCAGCTCGCCGATGGACCACCGCCGTCCGGCGTCGTCTGCCCCGATCACGCCCGCAACGCTACGACCTCCCGTTGCGGCAGGTTCAAGCCCGGGGCGGGGGCCGCTCCCGAGCGTCCGCGCGTTCAAGGCCCGCCGCGTTTTGCAACGCTTCTGTAAGCGAACTGAAAGTCGTCTGAGATTGCCTTTGCCTGAAACGCGACGGAGGACAGCCGAAGGGGCATGATGCGGACGTCGACGACTCTGTCGATCTATGTCGAGCTGGCACGTGGTTCTGCCGAGTCGATGGCGGCGCAACTGGCCAGGCAGCTGAGACAGGCCGTCCTGGACGGCCGCCTGCCGCCGGACACCCGCCTGCCGTCCAGCCGGACCCTCGCCGAGCTGCTGCGGGTGTCCCGGCCGGTGGTGCAGGAGGCCTATCGCACGCTGGAGGCCGAGAACCTGATCGAGAGCAGGCGCAGGTCGGGGACCTACGTCAGGCGGGCCCGGCCGGAGAAGGCCGCCGGGGAGCCGCATCGGGGCAAGCCGCCGATGGACCGGGCCCGCGGGACGCTCGTCGACCTGTCCCCCGACCAGCCGTCCGGGGAGGACTTCCCGGTGCCGGTGTGGCGGGCCGCGTGGCGCCGGGCCGCGCACCGGATCCCGGAGGTGGTGGAGGGGCCCGGCGAGGCGGTGCTACGCCGCGCGGTGGCCGCGCACCTGCGGGCGGTACGCGGCCTGGACGCCGATCCGGAGAACGTGCTGATCACCACCGGGGCCCGGCAGTCGCTGGACCTGGTGGCGGCGGTCGCGATGCAGCCGGGCACCGTCGCGGCGGTCGAGGATCCCTGCCTGCCCACGGTGATCCGGCTGTTGCGCCAGCACGACGTCGTCACCGTGCCCGTGCCGGTGGACGCCGACGGGGCGCTGG
>NZ_JBFAOO010000433.1:0-1148 GCF_040675265.1 Microbispora sp. NPDC049633 | reverse complement strand
GCACCGTTCTGGCCGAGCAGGCAGTGCACTTCCCCGGCCCTGACCTCAAGGTCCACGCCGTCCAGCGCACGCACGCCGGGGAACTGCTTGACGATTCCTCGCATAACGAGTAGAGACGCCGAGTCGGACGATGACTGCGGCACAGGAGCCTCCTGGGGGATAGGGACACGGTGGTGGCCCCGCCCGCCTGACGGCGCCGGTTTGGCACCACCGCGGCGGCACCGAGGTCGGCGTCAACGGTGCCGCTGCGGTCCGGACAGCCGGTCAGGCGGGCGGGACGTTCTTGTGGTGAGGGGCAGAGACAGGTGGTGATCCCGTCCGCCCGACCGCATGCGCTATGGCCACAGGCACGCGGGATGGGCGGGGGTGCCGGCGGCGGAGCGGGACGGTCGGACGGACGGGAAGTCTGGGGGGACGGAACGATCAGAGGGGACGAGCGGTACGCGGGGACGGAGCGGTGGACACGCGGGTCCACCGCGAGTGGGGTAAGTGGGTCATCGAGGTGCCTCACGCCCCCCGATGGCTGCGATGTCGGATCGCGATCGCCGTGGGATCCGACAGCGCTCGTTCGACGACGACGCCGGCCGCTCCGCGCGAGGCGGCGCCGAAGCCGAGGTCGGAGGCGACGAACCGGCAGCGGTCGACGGCGCCGGTGATGCTCAGGCGGACCAGTTCCTCCTGGGCCGCGGGAATGAGCCGATCGGCGAGCCTGGCGAAGTAGCCGCCGAGCACGATCACCCGTGGGTTGAAGAGGTTGACCAGTGTGGCGGCTCCGAGTCCGAGCCACCGGCCCACCTCCGCCAGGGCCGCCTCGACGCGGGGGTCTCCCTCGGCCCGGCGCTGCTCGATCTCGGCCAGCCGCTCCTCCGGGTCGCGGACGAGCTGCCGGCCGGTGCCGTACGCGCGGTCGGGCGTGGCCATGCGCACCAGCGCGGCCAGTCCGACCTTGGTCTCCCAGCAGCCGACACGGCCGCAGCGGCACGACTCACCGGAAGGGTCGACCATGACGTGGCCGACCTCCCCGGCGAACCCGTCCGCGCCGCCCAGTAACCGGCCGCCGGAGATGATGCCGCCGCCGACGCCCACCTCGCCGGTGAGGTAGACCAGGTCGGGCGTGCCCGCCGCGACCCCCGAGGTGAACTCGGCCA
>NZ_JBFAOO010000432.1:0-1162 GCF_040675265.1 Microbispora sp. NPDC049633 | reverse complement strand
AACATCACCCGCTGGCTGCAGACCTACACCCCGCGCACCGTGCTGCTGCACATCGGCACCAACGACGTGCTGCAGAACTACAACGTCTCCGGCGCGCCGCAGCGGCTGTCCACGCTGATCGACCACGTCACCGCCGCCGCGCCGAACGCCGATGTGTTCGTCGCGACCATCATCCCCCTGTCGAACTCCGGGCAGGAGTCGGCGGCCCGGACGTTCAACGCGGCGATCCCCGGCATCGTGCAGTCCAAGGTCAACAGCGGCAAGCGGGTCCATCTGGTCGACATGCACAGCAAGCTGACCACCGCCGACCTGATCGACGGCATCCATCCCACCGCGACCGGCTACGACAAGATGGCCGCCGCCTGGTACGCCGCGCTCCAGACGGTCCCCGGCAGCATCGGCCAGCCCGGCGGCACCCCCAGCCCGAGCGCGACGCCGACCTCCCCGGGCGCGGGCGCGATCAGGGGAGCCGGTTCCGGCCGGTGCCTGGACGTGGCCAACGCGAGCACCGCGGACGGCGCCCAGGTGCAGCTGTGGGACTGCAACGGCCAGACCAACCAGACCTGGACGTCCACCTCGGCCCAGGAGCTGCGGGTGTACGGCAACAAGTGCCTGGACGCGGCCGGCACCGGCAACGGCGCGAAGGTGCAGATCTACAGCTGCTGGGGCGGCGACAACCAGAAGTGGCGCGTGAACTCCGACGGCACCATCCAGGGCGTCCAGTCCGGGCTGTGTCTCGACGCCGTCGGACAGGGCACCGGCAACGGCACCAAGATCCAGCTGTACTCCTGCCACGGCGGCACCAACCAGAAGTGGACCCGCGGCTGACCGCACCCCCTCCCGCCGGCCCCCCTCTTCCTGGCTGAACAGGGATCCGGCACCAGGGATCCGGCACCACACGAAAGACGGAAGGACATGGTGTGAAACGAAGGCTCAGAGCGATACTGGCGGCCGCCGCCCTGCCTCTGGTGGTCGCGAGCATGCTCCTCGCGGCCCGGCCCGCCGCGGCCGCGTCGCTGACCCGGGTCACCGGCTTCGGCAACAACCCGACCAACCTGAACATGTACATCTACGTGCCCGACAGGGTCGCGGCCCGGCCGGCGCTGCTGGTGCTGGTGCACTACTGCAGCGGATCCGCCAGCGCGATCTTCAACGGCAACGG
>NZ_JBFAOO010000431.1:0-1177 GCF_040675265.1 Microbispora sp. NPDC049633 | reverse complement strand
TGTCGTCGACCCGGAAGATGTCGATGTCGGCCAGGTCCTGCCACAACACCGGGTTGGAGTACGTCGACGACGGCGGCCACGGCCCACCCGACGGACTCGCCGACGGCGACGGCGACGGCGAAGGGGAAACCGAGGGACTGGCGCTGGGGCTCGCACTGGGGCTGGCACTGGGACTGGCACTCGGGCTGGCACTGGGACTCGCCGAAGGGCTGGTGACGGTGCCGCTGCAGGTGGTGCCGTTCAGCGCGAAGCTCGCCGGCACGGGGTTGGACGAGGTCCAGGAGCCGTTGAAGCCGAACGACGCGCTGCCGCCGGTCGGGATGCCGCCGTTGTAGGAGGCGTTGGTCACCGTGACCTGGGCGCCGGACTGCGTGTAGCTGCCGTTCCACAGCTGGCTGATCGTCTGGCCGGCGGGGAACGACCAGGTCAGACGCCAGCCGTCGACAGGGTCGCCCAGGTTGACCACGTCGACGTTGGCGCCGAAGCCGCCCTGCCATTGGTTGGTCACCGTGTAGGTGACCCGGCAGCCCGCGGCGGCCCGGGCGGAGCCGGCGGTCGCGACTCCGAGGACGCTCAGCGCCGCGGCCACTCCGGCCGCGAGCCAGCGCCGATGTCTGATGAAGCGCACGGAGATCTCCAGGGGATAGGGAGGCGTCAGGAGATGGTGCAGGTGTTTCCGTTGAGCGTGAACGCGGTGGGCTTCGCGGCGTTGCCGGTGTGGGTGGCCTGGAAGCCGATCTCGGTGGAGGCTCCGGGCGCGAGCGAGCCGTTGTAGCTCACGTTCTTCGCCGTGACCTGTCCGCTGGTGGGCGAGTAGGTGGCGTTCCACCCGCCGGTGATGGTCTGCCCGCTCGGGAGGGTGAAGGCGAGCGACCAGCCGTTGACGGCCGAGGAACCCGTGTTGGTGACCGTGATGTTCTCGGTCAGCCCGTTGTTCCAGGCGTTCACGGTGGCACTGACCCGGCAGGCGCCCGTTCCGCCGCCGGGGGACGGCGAACTGCTCGGCGAGCTGCTCGGGGAACTGCTAGGCGAGCTGCTCGGTGAGCTGCTGGGAGAGGGGGACGGGGAGGTCGTCACGCCGGTGCCGTCGAGGCCGAGGAAGGAGATGGCGTAGGCGATCTGGCCGTTCATCGGCAGCTGGTGGCCGACGCCGGAGATGCTGATGCCTTCGACGGTG
>NZ_JBFAOO010000430.1:0-1205 GCF_040675265.1 Microbispora sp. NPDC049633 | reverse complement strand
CAAACCACCAACGGACACCTCGAATACCTCGGACGCACCGACCACCAAGTCAAACTCCGCGGATACCGCATCGAACTCGGCGAAATCGAAGCCGCCCTGTTGGAGCATCCTGGTGTCGGGCAGGCGGCCGTGCTCGCCCGAGACGGCCGCGGCACCGACGCCGGCAAGCATCTGGTCGCCTACGTCGTCCCGGCCGATGCGGGCGGGGATGTGGTGGAGGAGGTGCGCGAGCATCTGCGGGCGGTCCTGCCGCACTACATGCTGCCCTCGGCGGTGGTGGTGCTGGAGCAGCTGCCGCTGACGGTGAACGGCAAACTCGACCGCGCGGCATTGCCCGAACCCCACCTCACCGCCGGCGCCCAGTACCGCGCCCCCAGCACCGCGCGGGAGGAGATCCTCTGCAACCTGTTCGCCGAAGTCCTCGGCATCGACCGGGCCGGGATGGACGACGACTTCTTCGACCTGGGTGGCCACTCCCTGCTCGCCACCCGACTGACCAGCCGCATCCGCGCCGTACTCGACGCCGAAGTCCCCGTCCGCGCCGTCTTCGAAACCCCCACCCCCGCCGGACTGATCCGCCACCTCGACGCCCAGGCACCCTCCCGCTCCCACCTGACCACCCGCCAGCGCCCCCACCCCCTGCCGCTGTCGTTCGCCCAGCGCCGCCTGTGGTTCCTCCACCACCTCGAAGGCCCCAGCCCGACCTACAACATCCCCCTGGTCCTCCGCCTCACCGGCGACCTCGACCCCGAAGCCCTGGCGACGGCACTCAACGACGTGGCAAGCCGGCACGAAACCCTGCGCACCGTCTTCCCCGACATCGACGGCATCCCCCACCAGCACACCCTCGACCACGCCCACGTCGAGCTGACGACGGTCCAGGCGGCCCCGAATGAGGTGAACGGGCTGGTGGACGACGCGGTCCGCCACGCCTTCGACCTGGCGGTCGACCTGCCGATCCGCGCGTGGCTGTTCACCGTGACCTCCGGCGCCTCATCGAGTTCGGCGCACCGGACAGCGCAGGCAGCGCAGTCCGGCGATTGCCCCACGGTGCCCGCCGAGCATGTGCTGGTGGTGGTGGTGCATCACATCGCCGGGGACGGGTGGTCGCTGCGCCCGCTGGCCTCCGACCTTGCGACCGCCTACGCCGCCCGGCGGCAGGGGCGGACACCCGCCTGGGAACCGCTGCCGGTCCAGTACGCCGA
>NZ_JBFAOO010000429.1:0-1214 GCF_040675265.1 Microbispora sp. NPDC049633 | reverse complement strand
GCGGGGACACCGTGCGGAGCGGGGACACCGTGCGGAGCGAGGGCGCGGTGCGGGCCGCCGCGGCCGCCGCCTGCGCCGACGCCTTCATCCTGCGACTGCCTCTCGGGTATGCCACTCCGGTCGGCGACGCGCCGATGTCCGGCGGCGAGATGCAGCGGGTCGGGCTCGCCCGTGCGTTCGCGCAGGCCGGGCGGCTGCTGATCCTGGACGACGCCATGTCGAGCCTCGACACCGTGACCGAGCGGCAGGTGGCGCGCGCGCTCACCGGGAGCCTGTCCGACCGCACCCGGCTGGTGGTGGCCCACCGGGTGACGACGGCGGCGCAGGCCGACCAGGTCGTGTGGCTGGAGGACGGGCGGGTGCGCGCGACCGGCACGCACGAGCGGCTGTGGCGCGACCCCGGCTACCGGGCGGTGTTCCAGGCGGAGGAGGACTCGTGAGGCGGCGCGCCCTCGCCGGGATGCCGCGGCGGGCGGACGCGCGGCGGCCCGGCGCGCGCCGGGCCGACAGAGACGGGGCGGACGGACAGGGGGCCGATATGCGGGGCGCCGATACGCTCAGGGCCGACGGGCGGCGCGTGGTCACGGGGGCGCTGATGCGCGAGCCGTCCCGGCTGCTGCTGCTGGCCGCCTGGTCGGTCGGTGAGGCCCTGCCCGCGCTGTGCGGTGGGTACGCCGTCGCGCGCGCGGTGGACGACGGCTTCGCCGCCGGGCGGCCGCTGGCGGGTCTGGCCTGGCTCGGCGTGCTCGCCGCCGCGTGGACGGTGGCCGCGGTGGCCGCCCGGCGGGTGCTGCTGCTCATCGCCGGGATCGTCGAGCCCTTCCGCGACGATCTGCTGGAACGCGTGGTGACCGGGGCGCTGCGGGCCGGGCGCGGCGGCGACAGCGCCGCCGTCGCCCGGATGAACCATCAGGTGGAGCTGGCCAGGGACGCCCTCGGCGCGATCATCACGGTGGTCAGGACCTTCGTCTTCACGCTGGCCAGCGTGGCGGTGGGGCTCACGACGCTGGCCCCTGAGGTCGTCCCGCTCGTGCTGGCGCCGGTGGCCCTGGGGCTCGGCCTGTTCCTCGTCTCCCTGCCCGCCCTCGCCCGGCGTCAGCGCGAGTTCATCGTCGCCGACGAGCGTACGGCGGCCGCGGTGGCGGAGATGGCGAGCGGCCTGCGGGACGTGACGGCCTGCGGCGGCGAGGAGCGCGTCGCGGCGAGCGTCGGGC
>NZ_JBFAOO010000428.1:0-1221 GCF_040675265.1 Microbispora sp. NPDC049633 | reverse complement strand
GCCCACCGCCGCGATCCGCCCGGCGCGGATGCCGATCGACACCTTGCGCACGCCCAGCACCGCGTCGATGACGACGACGTTGCTGATCACCACGTCGCAGGTCTCGCGGACCGGCGCGGCCTTGAGGTGCAGGCCGTCGCGGGCCGTCTTGCCGAAGCCCGCGAGGAACTCCTCGCCGGGCCGCTGCGCGTCGCCCTCGACCTCGACCACGAGACCGGAGTCGCCGAGCCGGACGCGGTCGCCCGCCCGCGGGCCGTGCGCGGCCACGTATCCCCGTCCCCGGTCGCTCACGGCGTCTCCGTCAGGTAGCCGCACGCCCGGGCCTTCGCGAGGGCGGCCTCCCTGGCGCCGGGCGCGTCCAGCGGGCCGTCGACCAGCCCCGCGAACCCGATCGCCACGCGGGCGCCGCCGATCGGCGCCGGCTCGACCTCCCGGGTCGTTCCCGGGTCGAAGCGTACGGACGACCCGGCGGGTACGGCCAGGCGCGTGCCGTACGCCGCGGCCCGGCCGAACGCCAGGCGCGGGTTGACCTCGAAGAAGTGGAAGTGCGAGGTCACCGAGATCGGCACGGGCGCGGTGTTGCGCACCCGCAGCCGTACGGAGGCGGCGGGCGGGTCGTAGCCGTCGCCGGGCCCGAGCACGACCGCTCCGGGAGCGTCGTCGCCGAGAGATCCGCCGCCGAAGGGGTCGGTGACCACCGCGAGCCGGGTGCCGTCGTCGAAGACGGCCTCCACCTGCACCTCGGTGACGACGTCGGGCACCCCCGGCAGCACGTCGCCGGGGCCGAGCACCTCCCGGGCGGCCCGGATCGCCTCGGCCAGCCGCCTGCCGGGGCCGCCTCGCAGACCGTGTCGGCGATGATCGCGGTCGCCTCGGGGACGTTCAGCCGCAGGCCTCGGGCGCGGCGGGCGCGGGCCAGCTCGGCCGTGGTGAAGATCAGCAGCCGGTCCCGTTCCGAGGGGGGTCAGGCGCACCGGAGTCCACTCGTCGGAGCCCCTCAGCGGAGGTGGCTAATGGTGATATATCCCCCCATGGAGGGTCAAGTTACCGCAGAGCCGGGGGTCCGCGCGTCCCCACCGGTGACCTGGTCGAGCAGCTCCAGCAGGTGGTGGTAGGTCTCGCCGGTGGCGCGGCTCATGCCGATCTCGCACGTGCGGTTGACCGACGCGTGCGCGGCGAAACCGCCCTCGGCCACGGAGGCGGCCTCGGCGCGGGTGGCGG
>NZ_JBFAOO010000427.1:0-1258 GCF_040675265.1 Microbispora sp. NPDC049633 | reverse complement strand
CTGTCGGGCGAGCCGAGCTGCAGCTCCTCCGGCAGCGACTTCTCCCTGTCGCTCAGCCCCACCGCGGGCACGGTGACGCCCGGTCAGTCGGCGACCGCAACGGTCGCGACGGCCACCACCTCGGGCGGCGCGCAGACGGTGAGCCTCAGCGCCTCCGGGCTTCCGTCCGGCGCCGGCGCGAGCTTCAGCCCGTCGTCGGTGAGCTCGGGCGGGTCCTCCACGCTGACCGTCTCCACCAGCGCCTCGACCCCGCCCGGCACCTACACCGTCACCGTCACGGGCAGCGGATCGTCGGGCAGCCACACCGCGGCGTACACGCTGACGGTGTCGGGCACCTCCGGCGGGCGCACGTTCACCAACGGCACCGACTACACGATCAGCGACCTGACCACGATCAACAGCCCGATCACCTCGACCGCCACGGGGACGGCGGTCTCCCCGGTGCAGCTGAGCATCACGATCTCGCACACCTGCGCCGAGGACCTGCGGATCAGGCTCCGCGGCCCGAACGGCACCTACTACACGGTCAAGTCCAGCGGCGGCCTGAGCTGCACGTCGTTCGGCACCCGGGCCTACTCCGTCCCGGTCACCCAGACGGCGGCGGGCACCTGGACCCTCGAGGTCCGTGACCAGTACACCTACGACACCGGCTACCTCGACTCCTGGAGCATCACGCTCTGAGCGACGGCGGCGCGGCCCCCGGGACCACGCGGTCCCGGGGGTTTCCGCGTCCGGGGGCCGGTCAGGAGGGCGGCGCGATCTGGGTCCGCGACCGGACGCCGAGCTTGCGCAGCACGGTGGCGACGTGCGTCTCGACCGTGCGCGTGGACAGGAAGAGCACGTCGGCGATCTCCCGGTTGGTCCGGCCGAGCGCGACGAGCCGGGCCACCTCCCGCTCCCGCTGCGACAGCGCGCCGGCGCCCCGCCGCCCGCCGCGCGGCAGCGGGACGTCCACCCCGATGTCGCGCAGGGCCCGCCGGCACCGGGCGGCGTCGTGGGTGGCGCCGAGCCGGCCGTACCACTGGGCGGCCTCCCGGAAGCCCGCCACCGCGGCCCCGTCCCCCAGCGCGAGCCCGGCCCGCGCCTCAGCCTCGGCCGCCCGCGCCGCCGCGTACGGCTGCGGCAGCGCGGCGTACGCCTCGCGGGCCCGGGTGAAGAAGGCGGCGGCGTCGGCATGCCGCAGCTCGGCGGCGGCGAGCGCGCCCCGGGCGGCGTGCAGCGCGGCGTGCGCCGCGGGCGCCACCCGGTCCGCGATCCC
>NZ_JBFAOO010000426.1:0-1266 GCF_040675265.1 Microbispora sp. NPDC049633 | reverse complement strand
GCCGACTTCAACGTCACCAGGTAACCGTCACATCCGTGTGCACGACACATCCGGGTACACGTCATGGCCGGGCCGGCAACCCCGACACCCTCGACGGCGTGGACGTCGTGGTGGGCACCGGCACCGCCATCGTCTCCGGCGAAGGGTTCATCGCGACCGCCGGGGCCGTCGACACGCACGTCCACCTGCTGTCGCCGCGGATCATGGAGGCGTCGCTCGCCTCCGGCGTCACGACGATCATCGGCCAGGAGTTCGGGCCGGTGTGGGGCGTCGGCGTGAACTCCCCCTGGGCCCTGCGGCACGCCTTCAACGCGTTCGACGCCTGGCCCGTCAACATCGGCTTCCTCGCCCGCGGCTCCTCCTCGGGCGACGGCCCGCTGACCGAGGCGCTGGCCGAGGGCGGGGCCTGCGGCTTCAAGGTCCACGAGGACATGGGCGCGCACGCCCGCGCGCTCGACACCGCGCTGCGGGTCGCCGAGGAGTACGACGTGCAGGTCGCCCTGCACACCGACGGCCTCAACGAGTGCCTGTCGGTCGACGACACACTCGCCGTGCTGGAGGGGCGCACCGTCCACGCCTTCCACATCGAGGGCTGCGGCGGCGGGCACGTCCCGGACGTGCTGCGGCTGGCGGGCGTCCCGAACGTGATCGGGTCCTCCACGAACCCCACGCTGCCCTTCGGCAGGGACGCGCTCGCCGAGCACTTCGACATGATCGTCTCCTGTCACGGGCTGAAGACGGACCTGCCCGGCGACGCCGCCCTGGCCCGCGACCGCATCCGCGCCGGCACGATGGGCGCCGAAGACGTGCTGCACGACCTCGGGCTCATCGGGATCACCTCCTCGGACGCCCAGGGCATGGGCCGGGCCGGAGAGACCGTGCGGCGCACGTTCCCGATGGCGGCCAAGATGAAGGCCGAGCGCGGCCCGCTGGACGGCGACCCGGCCGGGCACGACAACGCCCGGGTGCTGCGGTACATCGCCAAGCTCACGATCAACCCCGCGATCGCGCACGGTTTGGCGCACGAGATCGGCTCGATCGAGCCCGGCAAGCTCGCCGACATCGTGCTGTGGCGGCCGGAGTTCTTCGGCGCCAAGCCGCAGCTCGTGCTCAAGGCCGGATTCCCGGCGTACGGGGTGGTGGGCGACCCGAACGCCGCCACCGGCTCCAGCGAGCCGCTGGTCCTCGGCCCGCAGTTCGGGGCGCACGGCGGGACGGCGGCCGACCTGTCGGTGGCCTTCGTCTCCGGCGCCGCGGCGGCCACGG
>NZ_JBFAOO010000425.1:0-1286 GCF_040675265.1 Microbispora sp. NPDC049633 | reverse complement strand
GGCGCGGATCGCCGCTCCGTCGGCGTCGAGCACGGGCGGCGCGGCGTGCTCGCGGCGGGTGGTCTCGGTCTCCCCGTCCGGGCCGGGGGTGAAGAAGCGCAGCGGCGGGCCGGGCAGTCGCAGCCGCCCGAGGGTGGCGTGCTCGACGTCGACGAGCAGCCCCTGTGACAGGGTCTGCTCCCACGTGTAGACCTCGTCGATCGTGCGCACCCTGCCGGCCGGGATGCCCGCCCCGGCCAGCCGGGCCAGCAGCTCCTCGGCGGGATGCTCCGCGAAGGCGTCCTCGATCAGCTCGATCACCCGCTGCCGGTTGCCCACGCGCTCGCCGTTGGTCGCCATGCCCGGCGCCTCGGGGTCGAGGCCGAACTCGTCGCAGAGCCGGCGCCACAGCGACTCGCTGCCGCACGACAGCTGCACCGATCCGTCCTTGCAGCGGAACAGCCCGTACGGCGCGATCGACGGGTGGTGGTTGCCCTGCGGCCGCCCGACCTGCCCGGCGACCGTCCACGCCGTCCCCTGGAAGGCGTGCACGCCGACGATCGCCGCGAGCAGCGAGGTGCGCACCACCTGGCCGCGTCCGGTGCGCTCCCTCTCGTACAGCGCGGCCAGCACGCCGTAGGCGCCGTACATGCCGGCCAGCAGGTCGCCGATGGGCACGCCGACGCGCTGCGGGTCGTCCGGCCCCGGCCCGGTCAGGGACATCAGCCCGGCCTCGCCCTGGGCGATCTGGTCGTAGCCCGCCCGGCCGCCCTCCGGTCCGTCATGCCCGAAGCCGCTGATCGACAGCGTGATCAGCCGCGGGTTCAGCTCGGCCAGGACGTCGGTGCCGAACCCGAGCCGGGTCAGCGTGCCGGGCCGGAAGTTCTCCAGCAGCACGTCGGCGCGGCGCAGCAGATCCGTGAGCACCTCCCGGTCGGCGTCGTCCTTGAGGTCGAGGGCGATCGACTCCTTGTTGCGGTTGGCCGACAGGAAGTAGGTCGACTCGCGGCCGCCGGTCTCGGGCTGCACGAATGGCGGCCCCCAGCCGCGGGTGTCGTCCCCGCCTCCCGGGTTTTCCACCTTGACGACGCGGGCGCCGAGGTCGCCCAGCATCATCGCGGCGTGCGGCCCGGCGAGGGCACGGGTCAGATCGACGACGAGCACTCCGTCGAGCGGTCCGGACACGGTGACTCCGATCCTTGCGTCAGCCGGGGTCGCCTTCGTCCCCGGGCGAGCTGGGTGGGGCAGCGGGCGTGGGATGTCCGCACGCCCCCGGCACCGACCGGCGCGTACGGCCTCCGCGCCGA
>NZ_JBFAOO010000424.1:0-1307 GCF_040675265.1 Microbispora sp. NPDC049633 | reverse complement strand
CCGGCGGCATCCTGCGCGGACTCTACGGGCCGCTGGTGGTGCGCCGGACGGGCGACGTGCTGCCCGACAAGACCTTCACCGTCGTCTTCAACGACATGAAGACCAACAACCTCACGCAGGCGCCCGACTTCACCGCCGACCTCGGCGAGCGCGTGGAGTTCATCGTGATCACCCACGGGAACTTCTTCCACACGTTCCACATCCACGGACACCGCTGGGCCGACAACCGCACCGGATTCCTGGAGGACCCGGAGGACCAGAGCCGGATCATCGACACCAAGACCACCGGACCCGCCGAGTCGTTCGGCTTCCAGGTGATCGCCGGCGAACGCGTCGGCCCCGGGAAGTGGATGTACCACTGCCACGTGCAGAGCTACTCCGACATGGGGATGTCCGGCGTGTTCACGGTGACCGACGCGCGTAAGCAGGTCCCGCTGACCGTCACCGCCTCGTCCCGCTGCGTGGGCACGTCGGCGTACGTGGCGGTGACGGCGGTCAACGACTCCGGCGTGCCGGCCACGATCACGCTGACCACTCCGTACGGTTCCAAGACGGTGGCCGACGTGGCCCCGGGCAAGCAGGCCTACCAGTCGTTCAACACCCGGACCGGCCGTATCGACGCCGGCACGGTGACCGTGAAGGGGACCGCCACGATCGACGGCAAGCAGGTCACCTCGACCTACGAGACCGCCTACACCGCGATCAGCTGCAGCTGATCCGGCGTTCGACAGTCCCCTTCCACCTGAGCGAAGTCCTCCGGACCGGCACGCCGAAGCTCCGCAGGCCGGTCTCGAGATCCCGACACCACGCCGTGCCGCCGATTCGCCACCGGCATCACGGACCCCCCTCAGCTCGCCGCACCCAGGCGAGCGCCGTCACCGATTGGGAACCATGACCGAGAAAAGCACTGACGTGACGCGACGCCTGTTCTCCCGGCGCGCCTTCACCACCACCGCCACCGCCGCGGCGGCCGCCGCCACGATCGCGCCGTTCGTCTTGGCGACTCAGGTCGACGCGGCGTCGGCGGGCAAGACCACGGACAAGACCACGGACAAGACCACGGACAAGACCGCGGGCAAGACCGCGGGCGAGCCGGGCGACGTCCGCCGCATCACCCTCTACGCCGAGAAGCTGCCGGACGGTCAGCTGGCTTACGGCTTGGAGCCCGGGAAGGCCACGATCCCCGGGCCGCTCATCGAGATGATCGAGGGGGAGACCCTCGAGATCGAGCTGGTCAACAACACGGACGTGACCGCCAGCCTGCACGTGCACGGCGTCGACTACGAGACGAGCAGCGACGGCACGCG
>NZ_JBFAOO010000423.1:0-1318 GCF_040675265.1 Microbispora sp. NPDC049633 | reverse complement strand
CTGGGGGATCGGCCTGGCCCACCACCGCCGGCCCTGCCCAAGTCGCGGGGCGGACTGCTGAAGGTCGCGCTCGTCCTCATCCCCGCGCTGCTGGTCATCGCGGGCGTCGCGGGCTATTTCGGGGTGCGGTCGGGCGGGAGCGACCCGGGGGGCAAACCCGCCGCCGGGTCGGACCCGTCGACCGGGAAGGCCACCGAGAAGCCCTCCGCCTCGGCGCCCTCCTCGGCCGCGCCGTCCTCCGCCGAGCCGTCGGCGTCCTCCTCGGACGAGCCGGCGACGTCGGCGTCCCCCGAGCCCTCCCCGAGCAGCGACGACCCCGGTCCCGGGGACGTCCCCGACGGCTGGCACAAGTACAAGCACCCGAGCGGGTTCTCCATCGCGCTGCCGAAGGGGTGGCACGCCGACGGCAGCGGCAACGGCGAGGTTCGCTTCCGCGGGGACTCGCACACCTACCTGGAGGTGCACCACACCTCCAGTCCCGAGTCGGACGCGCTGAAGGTCTGGCGGCGCGACGTGCCGGGCATGAGCCGGAACTTCCCCGGCTACAAGCTCATCGCCATCAGAGAGGTCAAGGGCTACTGGAAGACCGCGGCCGACTGGGAGTTCACCTTCGGCGACAGCCGCTACCGGTCCCGGGTGATCGACCGCGGCTTCGTCACCGACAAGAACAACGGCTACGCGCTGCTCTACAAGACCCAGGACAAGGACTGGAAAAAGAAGAAGAAGCTCTTCGAGACCATGGCCGCGACCTTCAAGCCGGCGAAGAAGTAGCGGAGACCGGACGCCTCGGTCCCCGGACCTCAGCCGGCCCGGCGGGCCTGCTCCAGATAGGAGACCAGCCCGGTCATCCGCTCCGCCGGCCAGGGCAGGCTCCGGCCGATCTCCGCGCTGTTGTCCTGCCAGAGCCTCCGCGCGGCCGCCCTGGTCTCCGCGCCGGCCGGTCCTTCGGGGTGGAATCCGCCCGCCAGCGCGTCCCAGCGGCGTACGAGGTCCCGGGCGCGCGGGTCGCCGGCGGGGACGCCGCTCTCGATGAGCCGCAGCCCCTCCTCGACGAGCCCCGTCCACTCGTGCTTGGCCGCCTCGACGGCCTCGGCTCCCAGCGCGTCCCTGCGCTCGGCCAGTCGCTCCCGCTGCTGCTGCGTGAAGTGGCTTTCGTACACCGACATCATCTCCAAGGTCGTCATGAACCAGCCGGGATCGGGGGCGGACGGGCCGTCCAGCCGGCCGAGCATCTCGCCGACCCGGCCCCGGAGCGCCTCGATCCGCTGCGCGTGCTCCTCCAGCCTGCTCAGCTGCGCCGCCAGTAGCTGGCGCAGCG
>NZ_JBFAOO010000422.1:0-1321 GCF_040675265.1 Microbispora sp. NPDC049633 | reverse complement strand
CACCACGCTGTTCCTATCTCTGGTTTTCGTGGGGGCGTGCGCCGGGGTGGGCTGCCGGGCATCCGCGCGGACGTGCGAACGGCCGGCGGGGAGTTCGCGAACTCCCCGCCGGCCTTTCCCTCACCGGTCGTCATGGCCGATGCCGTCACCGGCTCCGCTCAGCGGGCCTCAAGGCCCGGCGTCCCGCGGGGTCAGTCCTGCTTACGGGCGCCGAACATGATCTCGTCCCAGGTCGGCACAGAGGCCCGGCGGCCGCGCGACTTGCGGGGACGCGGGGGAGCCGGCTTCGGCACGGGCGGAGCGGGCGTCTCGGGCTTGGCGTCCTTCGGGGCGTCCTTCTGTGTCTCCTTCGCGCCGTCCTTGGGCCCGTCGCCCGCGCGCTTCCCGGAGTCACCCGTACGGGCAGCCGGAGCGGGAGCCGGAGCCTGCCGCGCGGGTGGTGCCTCCGTGGGCGGCTGCGCCGGAGCCTGAGCGGCCGCCGGCTGCGCCTCCGCCGCCGGAGCGGCAGGGGCGGGAGTGGAAGGGGCCGCCGCAGGCTCCGCGGGCACGCTCGCCGCGGTGTCTGCTGCCGGTGGGGCAGCGGAGGACACCGCTGTGGACTCCGCGGGCACGTTCGTCGCGGTGTCTGCCGTCGGACGGACGACGGGCTCCGCTACGGGCTCCGCGGGTGGAGCGGGTGCGGGGACGGCGGCGGCGACCGCGGCCGCCGGTGTCGCCGCGTCCGTGGCGCCGCCTCCGGCGGTGTCCGCGGTCGTGGCCGTGCCCGCGTCCACGCCTGTACCGCTTCCTGTGCCTGTGCCGGTCTCCGTGCCCGCATCGGGCGCAGCCGGGTGCTCGGCCTCGGCAGCCGCACGGGGGGCGTCGGTCGCGTCCGGCACGTCCGCGCCGAGGGGAGCGGCCGGGACCGCCGCGTCGGCTGCGCCGGCACCGCCTTCTGCCGCCACGACATTCGCGTCCCCGGAATCGGTCGCCCCGGAGTCCGTCGTCGCGGTGCCGGTCGCAACGGGGTCCAGCGCCGCCGCAGTGCCGACCGTCGTGGTGCCGACCGTCGTGGTGCCCGCGGTTGTGGTGCCCGTGGTCGTCGCGGCGCCGGTGGGCGTCGAGGAGTTCTCGGCGGACGACGCGTCCGCAGGCGTGGCGAGGCGCGCGGCCTCCTGCGTGTCCGCCGGTGTGCCCGCGACAACGGATGGCGTCGTGGTGGCGCCTGCGTCCGGGGCCGCGTCCGGGGCCGCGCTCGCGGCGGGCTCCTGCGGGTGGGACGCCGGTCCGGCGGTGGTGGTCTCGTCGACGGCCGCCGCAGCGTTCGCGGCGGGCTCCTGCC
>NZ_JBFAOO010000421.1:0-1340 GCF_040675265.1 Microbispora sp. NPDC049633 | reverse complement strand
CGAGCCGCCGCTGGACGACGACCGGCCCGAGCCCGCCGTCCTCAGGGTGCGGATCAGCGCCGCCGCCGCCCGCGCGTTCAGCCGCCGGGCGCTCGAGGTGGTCGCCGCGGGCCGCCCGCCGTGCCCGCTGTGCGGCCGGCCGCTCGACCCCGAGGGGCACATCTGCGTCCGCCTCAACGGCCACCATCCCGGGGTGTTCTCGGCATGAGAGGCACGGCATGAGGCACGGCATGAGGCACGGCGTGAACGGCTGGAAGAGCGGCGGGGCGCCGCGCGGGCGGGGAACCGGATGACGACGGAGGACGAGGCGAGCATCAGCGACGTGGACGGGCCGGGGCTGGACGACGCGGCGGCGATGCGCCTGCTGCGGGAGGGCACCTTAGAAGTGGCCGGACGACTCGTCGAGGCCACGAACATGACGCTTTACTGCTCCATCAGCGACGGTGAGCACGCGGCGGCGTGCGTGTACAAGCCGGTGCGCGGGGAGCGCCCCCTGTGGGACTTCCCCGACGGCACGCTGGCGTCCCGTGAGGTGGCCGCCTACGAGGTGGCGGCCGCCACCGGATGGCGCATCGTGCCGCCGACCGTCTACCGGGACGGCCCCTTCGGCCCGGGGATGGTGCAGCTGTGGATCGACGCCGATCCCGAGGCCGACCTGATGGCCCTCATGCGCAGCCGCAACCCCGCGCTTCGCCGCATGGCCGTCTTCGACGCCGTGGTGAACAACGCCGACCGCAAGGGCGGTCACCTGCTGCCGCTGCCCGACGGGCACGTCTACGGGGTGGACCACGGGGTCTGCTTCGCGGTGGAGGACAAGCTGCGCACCGTGCTGTGGCAGTGGCGCGGCAAGACCCTGCCGCGCGAGTCGGTCAACGTGCTGGTGCGGCTGGAGCGGGAGATCGAGCGGGGCCGCCTCGGGCGGCGCCTGCGTGAGCTGCTGACCCAGGCCGAGGTGGAGGCCACGTGGGAGCGGGTCAAGAGGCTGCTGGCCACCGGGGTCCACCCGCACCCCTCCGAGGACTGGCCCGCGATCCCGTGGCCCCCGATTTGATCGCCGCAGACAGGCTTGCGCAAAACGTGTGGATTGTGCACTCTGCAGGGGTCTCTACCGATATTGGAGGGAACACGCATTGTGTACGGTCATCGTGAGCGTCGAGCCGGAGTCCGGCGCGCCGGTGCTCCTCGCGGGCGTGCGTGACGAGTTCGTCGTGCGGCCGTGGATGTCGCCGGACCGGCACTGGCCCGCGTACCCCGGCCTGGTCGGCGGCCGCGACCTGGAGGCGGGCGGCACCTGGCTGGCCGCCGACCCCGCGGGGCGGCGCGTGGCGGCGCTGCTCAAC
>NZ_JBFAOO010000420.1:0-1356 GCF_040675265.1 Microbispora sp. NPDC049633 | reverse complement strand
CCGGCGGCCAGCAGCGCGGCGAGCCTCGGTAGGTAGTCCTGCGGCAGCGGCGGACGGCTGTCGTCGACCACGAACGGCGGCTCGACGACGGCCAGGCGCGTGATGCCGGGCAGGCGACGGGCCGCGTCGAGGGCGAGGACGGCGCCGGAGGAGAACCCGCACACCGCCGCCGCGCCGCCGGCCTCCGCGACGAGTGCCTCGATGTCCTCGATCTCGCGGGCCACGGCGTACGGCGCGGTGTCCCCGCTGCCGCCCCGGCCGCGGCGGTCGTACCTGATCACCGTGAAGGACGGGGCGAGGAGCGCGGCCAGCCGCTCCGCGACCGGGTCGCACGCCCGGTGGCGGAGCGCGCCGCCGACGAGGACGACCGGCGGCCCCCCACCCGCGCGGTCGAACGCGATGGGGGTGCCGTCGGCCGAGGTCACGGTGCTCATCGGGGGCCGGACCCGGCGGCTGGTCAGCCGGCCGGGGGCACGTTGAGGTTGACGTGGAAGAAGTTGTCCGGGTCGTAGTCCCGCTTCACCTCGCGCAGGCGCCGCCAGTCGTCCGGGGTGTAGGCCGCCTCGGTCCGGGCGGGGTCGTGCAGGAAGTTCAGGAAGGTTCCGCCGGTCACGTGCGGCCGCAGTGCCCGCTCGATCTCGGGGACGTGCGCGTCGAGGACGACCGACAGCGGCACCGAGCGGTGGGCGACCGGCCCGGCGTCCGGCCCGGCCGCGGCGATGGCGCCGCCCCAGTGGCGGATCTCGACGGTCGTGACCGGCGAGCCCGGCCGCTCGCCCGCCCGCACCAGCGTCTCGATAACCGGATCGGACAGCGTGTGGAGCAGCTCCACGTGCATGGGCGCGGTGCCGCCCATCATGGCGTGCCCGAACGGCGTCGTCCGCATGGTGTCCAGCAGCACAGGTCCCGCCGCCGCCCACAGAGGCCGCAGGGCCCGGCGGGCCTCGTCCGCCTCGCCCGCGTACATGGCCTGGATGCCGACCACCCGCCTGCCGCGCAGCTGCGGGGGCAGGCCCCGATCGTGCGGCATCCGGGTGATCAGGATCGCGGTGCTCAGCTCGTCGGGCGCGCCGGCGATCCAGTCGCGGTAGAACGCGAGCGTCTCCGCGGCCCGGTCGGCGGCGAAGAACGCGGTGCCCGCGTGGACGCGGGAGACCGGGTGGAGCCGGAACTCCAGCGAGGTCACGACGCCGAAGTTGCCGCCGCCGCCGCGCAGGGCCCAGAACAGGTCGGGATGCCGGTCGGGGCCGACCGCGACGATGTGGCCCTCGGCCGTGACGACCTCGGCGCGGACCACGCTGTCCGCGGCGAAGCCGTACTTGCGGGCGAGCCAGCCGAAACCGCCGCCGAGCGTGT
>NZ_JBFAOO010000419.1:0-1370 GCF_040675265.1 Microbispora sp. NPDC049633 | reverse complement strand
GGCCGCATGAGGCCGTCCGCCGGCCGGGCTGACGCACGTACGGACCGGCCGTGAGCGGAACCAACCGATCGAGAGGACCTTCGATGAGCGAAGTCACCGGCACCGAACGGCCGCCCCTGGGCATCCGGTTGCTGCACGCCCTGGGCAGTGAGCCCGACTGGACGGCGATGACGGCCGAGGAGCTGGCCGCCCTAAGCGAGGCCGTCAACCGCAAGCGGGCGTCCCGTCTGGCGCGGCTGGTCACCGGGTTCCCGGACCGCGGTGCCGAGATCCGGTGGCAGGAGGTGGCGCTGCCGGGCCGCGGGCTCCGGATCCGGGTGTACCGGCCCTCGGCCGGGCCCGGCGGCGGACGCGGCGGCGGACGCGACGGCGGGGGCGGCGGCGGGGGCGGCGGCGGGGGCGGCGGCGGACGCGACGGTGGGGGCGGCGTCGGAAGCGGCGGGGGCGGCGGGGGCGCGGACCCGACCGCCCTGCCGCTCGTGCTGCACGTGCACGGCGGTGGCTTCGTGGGCACGGCCGTGCAGAGCGACTGGGTGAACAGTCATCTCGCCGCCCGGCTGCCCGCGGTCGTCGTCTCGGTCGAGCACCGTCTCCTCGACGAGCGGACCCCGCTGGCGGCGGCCGTGGACGACGGCTGGGACGCGCTCCGGCACGTGGTGGCGCACGCCGCGCGGTGGGGAGTCGACCCGGCGCGGATCGCGGTCTTCGGCGAGAGCACCGGCGCGCTGGTCACCGCCCTGGCCGCGATCCGGGCCAGGCGGTCGGGGCCGGCTCTGCGGGCGCAGGTGCTGGTCAACCCCGCCGTCGACCTGACCCCGGAGGGGTTCGAGCACCCCTCGATGAGGGAGCACGCCGACAGCCCGGGCCTCACCATGCCGCAGATGCGGCTGTTCCGGCGGCTCGCCGTGCCGCCGGGAGCCGACCCTCGTGCGGTGTCGCCGCTGCACGCCGACGATTTGAGCGGCCTGGCCCCGGCACTCGTGGTGGTCCCGACCATCGATCCGGTGGCCGACCAGGGGCGCTGTTACGCCGGACGGCTGCGGGCGGCCGGGACGCCCGCGCGGCTCACCGAGTACCCCGGAGCGACACACGCCTTCCTCAGCGTGCCGGGCGTGGTACCGCACGCGAAGGCCGCGCGGGCGGAGATCGCCGAGTTCCTCCGCGAGACCCTGGCCGCGTGACGGGCGCCCGACGATCGCCGCACCGGCGGGTGACAGCACGGCCGTCACCGGTCTCGGGCGACGGCGCGAGGGCGGGCGGCGACTACGCGCGGCGCGGCTAACCGGCGGCTACGCGCGGCGCGGCCGGGCGGCGGCGTCCAGGGCGGCGGCCTCCTCGGGGGTGGGCGCCGTGCCGCCGAGGTGCGCGGG
>NZ_JBFAOO010000418.1:0-1463 GCF_040675265.1 Microbispora sp. NPDC049633 | reverse complement strand
ATCTAGATCTAGGTCGAGCCCGGTGAAGACCGGGCCGCTGCCGATGGCCACCACCGTGCCGATCGCCACGCCCGTCCTGCCGACCGCCGCGAAGTAGCACAACTGGTAGGCCGCTACGGCGACGGCTCCCAGGATCAGTGCCCAGCGCATCGGGTTCCCCATCGCGTTCCCCGGAGCGTTCCCGTACGCCGTGCGCCGCGCCCGGCGGGACGCGATCAGCGCCAAGGCGCCCAGCAGGGCCCCGCCGAGCACGAGACGGGCCGCCGCCAGCGGAACGGAGCCGGCGGAGGCGAGGGTTCCCACGGTGCCCGCGGTACCCCACAGGACGGCAGCCGCGACCACCGCGAGCGGACCCGATCTGGAGTTCATGGGCTGATTGTCTGACAACCAGACAGCGATAAGCAAGAGCTTTCCTCCGGAACGTCGAGACTGTCCCGATATGGGGTGTGGCCCAAGTCGTTAGGAACGATCCCTGGTGGCCCAGCTCACGGATTGCTATGGTTTCGCCACTGTTAACACATGTGTAACCGACGGGCAGGTCTGATGGCTGGTCGGAAACGATCGATCCGATTCAAGATTTTCGCGATCCTGCTGGTGCCTTTGACCGCCCTGGTGGTGATCTGGGGGTTCGCCGCCAAGCTGACCATCGAGCAGGGGCAGCAGCTCCTGCGTATCCAGAAGGTCTACGACAACATCGTCTATCCCGTCAGCGAGGCCATCAACCAGCTGCAGAGCGAGCGATTCGTGTCGGTGAGCTACCTCGCCTGGCGCACCTCCTCGCTGCGCACCGACCTCCAGGTGCAGCGCCGCAAGACCGACGCCACCGCGGTCCTGCTGACCCGCCTGTCCGCCGAGGCCCAGGACGAGACGCCCCCGGCGATGTGGGACCGGGTCCAGGACCTGCTCCGGCAGATGGACCGGCTCGACGTCCTGCGCGGCCAGATCGACGACCAGCGGCTCACCCGCCTCGACGCGATCGAGGAGTACAGCGCCACCGTCGAGGCCGCCCACCAGGTCTACGACCGGTTGATGATCTCCCCGGACATCGACATCATCGAGCAGACCAAGGCGCTCATCCTCATCACCCGCAGCCGTGAGCTGGTGAGCCAGCAGTCCGCGCTCGTGCTGGGCGCGCAGGCGTCCGGGCGGATGACGCAGGACGAGCGGGACGCCTTCTCCGGCATGGTCGGCAAGCGCCGCCTGCTCTACCAACTCGGCACGAGCCAGCTCGACGCCGGTCTGATCAAGCAGTACGGCACGCTGAACTCCACCCCCCTCTACACGTCGTTCATCTCCCTGGAGAACGACGTCATCGCCAGGGTGCGGCCGGGCCAGCCGCTCCCGCCCGAGGCGATCGCCTGGCCGACGACGGCCCAGTCACGGCGACAGTCTATTTCCCCGGGCTGTTTCCCCGGGCCCTTCGGCCCTACCGCGGACGGCGGTGGGGACGGACCGTGAGAAGC
>NZ_JBFAOO010000417.1:0-1477 GCF_040675265.1 Microbispora sp. NPDC049633 | reverse complement strand
AGCACCGGCGGCCTGACCGACCTCAAGCTGCTGGGCCCGGCCTGCCAGTTCCACAACCGCGACCGCTACCAGCACCCCGACCGCTACACCCGCCGAAGGGCCGGCGAAGACCGCTGGGCCTTCACCTATCACCGCGTGGCGAGAGCCCGGAGGCCATGGGGATGACAGCCCGAATCATCCGTGACCCCGTGGCGGTGCGGTGGGCTGTCAGAGGGAGATCCACTCGGTGGCGACGGTGACCTCGTCCAGCAGCGACGCGATCGGCTCGACCCCGATGCCCGGACCGGTGGGCACGGTCAGATGACCGTCTTCGAGCTCGAAGGGCGGTGTGATGTCGGTGCTGTAGTAGCGGCGGGAGCCGGAGGTGTCGCCGGGCAGGGTGAAACCTGGCAGCGCGGCCAGGGCGACGTTCGCGGCGCGGCCAATGCCTGTCTCCAGCATGCCGCCGCACCAGACGGCGACGCCGTGGGCGCGGCACAGGTCGTGGATGCGCCGGGCCTCGAGGTAACCGCCGACCCGGCCGGGCTTGATGTTGACGACCGAGCAGGCGCCGAGGGAGATGGCCGCCGCCGCGTGCTCGGCGGACTCGATCGACTCGTCGAGGCAGATCGGCGTGCGGATCGACCGGGCGAGCCGGGCGTGCTGGACCATGTCGTCGTCGGCCAGCGGCTGCTCGACGAGCAGCAGGCCGAACTCGTCCAGGCGCGCCAGGTGCGGGGCGTCGGCAAGGGTGTAGGCGGCGTTCGCGTCGACCTGCAGCGGCAGTTCTGGGCCGAATCGCTCGCGCACGGCGCGTACGGGCTCCAGATCCCAGCCGGGCTGGATCTTGAGCTTGATACGGACATAGCCCTCGTCCAGATAGCCGGCGACGGCGTCGAGCAGTTCGGCGACGGAGTTCATGATGCCGACCGAGACCCCAGCCGGCACCCGGGTTCCGGTGGCTCCGAGGAAGGCCGCGAGGGACTGACCGGTGGCACGCAGGTGGGCGTCCAGCACGGCCGTCTCCAGTGCCGCCTTGGCCATGCGGTGCCCCTTGATCGGGCGCAGCGCCTCGTTGACGGCGTACGGGCCGGGGCGCGAGGGCAGCGCTGGGATCAGGAAACGGCGCAGCACGTCGGCCGCGCCCTCGGCGTACTCGGAGGAGTACAGCGGCTGGGACATCGCCACGCACTCGCCCCAGCCCTCGGCGTCGGGGGTGACGACCCGCAGCAGCAGCACGTCACGCCGCGTCTCGGTGCCGAACGACGTGCGGAACGGCGCCACCAGCGGCATCGCGATCCGCCGCAGTTCGATACCAGTGATCTTCATGCCCGTGGTTCCCCTACCCGTGGTCTTCATGTCAGTTGTTCGCGGAACGCGCTTCGGCGTACGACATAGCAGGTCTTGTCGTGAAACCCTGTGACCCGCGCGCCGTCGCGCAGCAGGTCGCCGAGCACTTCGCGCAGGGCCAGCCGCCAGGCGCGGGCCGCGGCCGGAT
>NZ_JBFAOO010000416.1:0-1482 GCF_040675265.1 Microbispora sp. NPDC049633 | reverse complement strand
TCGTGCCCAGGGATCGACGGTGTTCGGTCACGGTCGCGGCGATCGGTCCAGGTCGAGGGCCACGCCATCTCAGTCGGGACGAATCCCGACGCATGGGGCCACCCCCGGGCCCGTCGCCCCACCGAGGTCGCCGGACAGCTGGACGGCCAGCCTGCCCACGTCGGCCGCCTCCGGCCGGGAGATCCAGCCCACCTGGGCGCTTTGCCGCGAACCGAGCCAGGCCAGCGGCGCCACGGCCGCCAGTGCCGGCGTCGCCGCGCACGCCCACCGGAGCAGCGGTCCCCTGGACAGGATCAGGGTGACGCCGTGCGCCCCCGCGACCAGGAACGCGAACAGGTTGAGATAGGCCAGCACGGTCAGCGCCGCCGCGTACGCCGCCAGGACCCCCGACGTCGGGGACCGCCGCAGGCGCACGAACAGCAGGGTCACCCCGACGGCCGCCGCGGCCGTCATCGCGTACGGCCGAGCCTCCTGGACATACCTGGAGAAGATGGGCATGAGGGCCAGCAGCACGCCGCCGTACAGGCCCGCCCGGGAGGAGCCGAGCGCGCGGCCGAGCGCGCCCGTCCCGGCCGCGGCCAGCGCCCCCGCGACGACCGACGGCATCCGCAGCGCCACCTCGGCGGTGCCGGACAGATTCGCGACGACGTGCGCCAGCGCGTAGTACAGGCCGTGCACGGCGTCGACCGACTGCAGCAGGTGCGCCAGCTGGGGAAGGCTCCGGCCGGCCGCGCTGACGGTGGCCGCCTCGTCCCGCCACGGCGGCGGCCCGCCGAGGTCCCACAGCCCGGCGGCCAGCGCGACGACGGCGGGCACGACGGTCACGACACCCGGCCGATCCCGCCAGGCGGGCCGCTCGGGCGCCTCGGCCGGGCGCGAGGCGGGCGGAGAGGGTGACTGCGGCGCTCGCGGCGCGGCGCGCCGGGAGGCGCGGGTCATGACCGCATGCGCGCGACCACGCGCGCCGAGGCGTGCCCGTCGTCCCACGGGCAGTACCTGCGGGCGAAGCGCTCGTAGCGCTCCGCGAACCGTCCGAGGTCGCCGCCGCGCAGCACGTCGAGCACGTCGTCGCCGGTCCGCAGGACGGGCCCGGGGGCCTCGGCCTCGAAGTCGAAGTAGAAGCCGCGCACCTCGTCCCGGTAGCGCTCCAGGTCGTGGGCGAGGAACACCATGGGCCTCCCGGTACACGCGAAGTCGAACATGGCCGACGAGTAGTCGGTGACGAGCACGTCCGCGGCGGCCAGGAGATCCGCCATGTCTGGAAATTTCGAGACATCGTGGATGCGGTCTCCGGCCGGGATCGTCATGTCCCGCGCCACCAGGTAGTGCGCCCGCACGAGCAGCACGTCGTCGTCGCCCAGCGCCCCGGCCGCCCGGACCGGGTCCAGCGCGAGCCGGCCGGTGGCCTCGTCGTCCCGCCACGTCGGCGCGTACAGGACGATCCGCCGGTCGCCGGTCAGGCCCAGCCGCCGCCGCGCCGCG
>NZ_JBFAOO010000415.1:0-1495 GCF_040675265.1 Microbispora sp. NPDC049633 | reverse complement strand
CCTGGGCGTCCACCTCCGCCGGTGAGATCCGGGTGTACGGCAACAAGTGCCTGGACGCGGCCGGCACCGGCAACGGCGCGAAGGTGCAGATCTACTCCTGCTGGGGTGGCGACAACCAGAAGTGGCGCGTGAACTCCGACGGCAGCATCCAGGGCGTCCAGTCCGGGCTGTGCCTCGACGCCGTCGGCGCGGGCACCGGCAACGGCACCAAGATCCAGCTGTATTCCTGCCACGGCGGCACCAACCAGAAGTGGGCCTGGAACCGATAGCCCGCACCTGTGGCCCGCGGTGCGGAACACCCCGCCGCACCGCGGGCCACGGCCCGGAAGCCCTTGCGTCACTTGTCTGTTCGCGACGGGCCTCGAACTGGCTGGTGGCCACGGTGCTCGTACGAGCATCTGTTGACTACACGTCTCCCAGGCGGAGAAGGCGCTCCGCGTTGGATGGGTGACCCTTTCGGCTGACCCAGACGTTCGAGCGGTAGATGCGAACCTAAGTAGGAGCCATCCCGCGCATATCCCGCAGGTGAAACATCGCGGCCAGTTCGCCGGCGAGTTCGGCGACGTTTCGAGAGCCGTCGACCTGCAGGACCGGCAAGTCGAATTCGAGGGCTTGGCGTCGTACTTCTTCATCCCAGAGTTCGTCGCGGGCCAGTCGCTTGGCGAACGCTTCGGCATGGTCACTGCCTCCCCAGTTGGCTCGTGCTCTGGCCGGGTCGGCGAATCGGGTGCCCAGTGCGTCGCGGCGGAATTCGGGTGTCGGCAGCAGAAAGGCGGCGTGCTCACGGCGCGTCAGCAGAGGCGCGACGGCTCGGGGCAGAGTACGGAAGTCGTCCACGAGTACGGGACGGTCCGTGGGCAGGGTAAGCAGGTCTTCGATGACGAATCCGAATGTCTCGCCGTGCAGACTGGGCATGGCCTTGAAGATCTCGGCAGCGGTGCGTCCTGTCCATCTTTGCTCCAGAGGCGTTCGCAGCAATGCGAATAGGTACGGTTGCTGCTGCGGGGTGCACCGGTTGACGTAGCCCTGTTCGGCGCGGTCGCCGTCGTACACGAGCACGTCGTGCCGTTCCGCCAAGGACTGAGTGAGGGTGCTCTTGCCGGCGCCGGTACCGCCGGCAATCCAGCGGACATGCGCGAGTCGACGAGCGAGATCAGCAGGCGCGTGCTGGCCGAGGAGACTCATGCCCGGCAGTCTCACAGGCCTGAGCAGTCAGAAACAGTCTTGTACTCGCATTATGCGGCGGCGAAGATCGAAGGAGAGGCCCGACGTCGTACATCGCGCGGTCAGGACAGCCCCGGGTCATGAGAACCCGGAGCTACGCCTTCACCTCCGAGCAGGTCGTCTCGCCGCTCG
Organism: Microbispora sp. NPDC049633; assembly: GCF_040675265.1. Lineage (NCBI taxonomy): Bacteria > Bacillati > Actinomycetota > Actinomycetes > Streptosporangiales > Streptosporangiaceae > Microbispora > Microbispora sp. NPDC049633. The sequence goes on along the minus strand of NZ_JBFAOO010000415.1, from coordinate 139 downwards.
CGGCCGGCCGTACGATCTGCGGCACGCGGCCGTGTCCCTTTGGTTGAACGCAGGTGTCCACGCTCCGGAGGCGGCTGAGCGCGCCGGTCACGGCGTGGACGTCATGCTGCGCGTCTACGCCAAGTGCATCGACGGACAA
>NZ_JBFAOO010000414.1:0-1501 GCF_040675265.1 Microbispora sp. NPDC049633 | reverse complement strand
GCGACGGCGGCAGCGGCCAGCAGGCCCGCCACGACCCCGCCGAGGGCGAGAGTGCGCTTCATGGATTTCTCCCTGGTCTGTCGTGGGACGTCACTTGCGCCCCATGCGTCAGTGAAGGAACGAGGAGAAAGGTATAGGAGGAATAAGGGTGGTGTAAGTGGTTCCGTGGCCTTCGATCTACGGTCACCAGGCTCGCGCCACCGCCGCGTGCAAGGGCCTGTGGAACGTTTTGGCTGATCATCTATGGCCCGTTCCAGACGTGATCACCTTGGGTGATGGAACGGTACGCGCCAGATGTGACACAAATCACAGTTTGCGATGAAACCGGGAAGGGTCCCAATGCCGTCAAAACGGTCACTCTTCCTAGGCCCTCGATCACCTCCGCTCGGGCCGATGCGTCACGATCGGGAGCGGGAACCGCCGCTATCGCGCACAGCTTCACCGGCTCCGCTCGGACATCGCTGTTCGGGACGCGGCTCGCGGAGACTGTCCGGACACGCGAAAAGGGCCCGGCCGGAGGCCGGGCCCTTTCCTTTGGTCCAGTTAGAGCGTCAGAGTGAGTCTCAGACGATCTTGCCGGAAGCGAACTTCGCGGCGTACTGGTAGACGGCCAGGGTCTCACCGTCGAAGTACGGGGAGACGCTGGTGTCGATGCGCTTGTTGCCGTCGGTGTCGGAGACCGCGATGGTCACACCGTTCAGGTAACCGAGACGCTTGGTGCTGCTGTAGCGGTACAGCCAGGACGAACCGATCGAGCCCTCGCCGGTGAAAGAGGACTTGATGCCGACGAGCTCCTCGGCCTTCATGGCCGGGGCAGCGGCCTTGAAGGTCTTGCCGTAGGCCCACTTGAGGGTCTTGCCGGTGAAGGCGTAGTTGCCGTCCGGGTGCGACCCGCTCGGGTAACCGAAGACGAACACCGAGGTGCCGATCTTCTGGTTGTAGGCCAGGCCCTGACCACCGACGTTGGCGCCGAGGGTGCCGACGTCCTTGAGGGCGATGTCGACGATCTTGCCCTTGAGGATGTAGTCGACGTCGAACAGGACCCAGAACTGAGCCTTGTACCAGGCGTTGTCCTTCGTGAAGTAGAAGGACTTGCCGTCCGACGAGAAGCCGCCGTTGCCGTACTCCTGCTTGCTGACGCGGGTGATGGTGAAACCGGCCCGCTTGCCCAGCTTGACGTCGGTGCTCTCACCGCGGACGAGCGCCTCGGTGTTCTCCTTCGCCCAGCCGGTCAGCTTGCAGAAGTCGTCCCAGCTGACGAAGCCCTTGACGGACTCCTCGCCCTTCTGGGCCAGGTGCCAGCGGTCCACGACGGGCTTGATCTCGCCGGCCCAGCCGGTGGTCTTGAGCTCGAGGTCCTTGCGGGCCTTCTCCGCGTCCGCCTTGGTCTCGTACCGGCGGTTGTTCACCCAGTTCTTGACCTTGTCGACGGCCACGTCGGTGACCTGGACACCGTTGTAGACGGTGACGAACGCGTAGTTGCGGTCGCCGTCCTCGTAGT
>NZ_JBFAOO010000413.1:0-1532 GCF_040675265.1 Microbispora sp. NPDC049633 | reverse complement strand
ACGGCTCCGGCGACGGCGCACGCGACGAGCACGGCGTTGCGGGCCACGTGCCGGCGGCCGACCGGCTCGTCCGAGCCGCCGAAGCATCGGCACGGTCCGGTCGTTCCCCGCCGCAGCGCCGTCACCAGGACCACGGCGAACCCGAGGAGCAGGCCTCCCGCGAGCAGGAGGCCCGCCCTTCCGTCGCCGTCGAGGCCGGGCGCCGCCAGCATGACGACGGTCCCGGCCTCCACGGTGACGACGACGACGGCGGCGGGCGCCCCGAGAGGCGCGGGAAGGCCGCCGAGCCGCCGTACCGCCATGGTGAATTCACCGAAAGCCCGCCGCGTGCGCAGCTTCGTGAGGACGGAGACCAGGAAGACCCCCGTCAGCACGAGCCGCAGAGTCAACACGGCATAGACCATGGGACCTGTTACCCCACGTCAGCAGGAGCCCACGTTGTACCAGGTGCCGCAGTCCGAACGGATGTACTTCACGCAGATGGAGCCGGTGGGGTTCGGGTAGCAGTGCTTCTCGTGGTGGCACGCGTAACCGGGCGGGCCGGATACGGGCCCCACGTAGTAACACGTGTCGGCCTGGGCTTCCGCGCCGGGGAGGAGCCGTTCGAGCAGCCGGTCTCCCAGGCGGTGCAGAGAGCGGATCATGTGTTGTCCCTTCGCTGGGTTCGGGCGTGGTAGGCCGCCCGCTCTGTGAGGATGCGCGGTGCGACCTTCGCCGCGGTTGCGGCCGGTCGCGTGGAGGGCCGCAGGCGTCGCGCTACCCCGGCGCTACCGGAGCCGTCCAGAATCGCGTCCACTCAGCCAGGTGGAAGGGTTGATCATGCGATTCCTCGTCATCCTGCTGTCGCTGGCCGTGGCGGCGGGGCTTGCCGCGGCCCGGCGCCGCTTCGTCGTGGTGCGGGTGGCCGGGACGAGCATGGTTCCGACGTACCAGCCGGGAGACCGGGTGCTCATACGGCGCGGCGCGCGGCCGGCCCTGCGGCGCGGCCAGGTCGTGGTCTTCCGGCGGCTGCGGCCGGACGGCACCGGCTCGGCGGACGGCAGGGGCTCGCCGAGACCGGTGCCTGGACCGCGCGGGGTGGAGTGGCTGATCAAGCGGGTCGCCGCGATGCCGGGTGACACCGTGCCCGCCCACGCCGCGGCGGGCGTGCACTTCGCGCCGGGCGACGTGGTCCCGGCCGGCCGGCTGGTGGTCCTCGGCGACGGCCCCACCAGCGCCGATTCCCGGCACTGGGGTTATCTTCCGGTGAGCGAGGTGCTGGGCACCGTCGTCCGCAGGTTGTCGTGAGACACCCGCTCGCCACCCCGGACGGGAGCGGAGCCCGAGCCACCGAGGCCCGTCGACGACAGAGGTGCGGAGCACCTGCCTAGCCGTGGACGCGGGCCATCGGGATTCCGGCGAGGGACGCCCGGTCCGCCAGCAGTACGGCGGTCGCGGTGGCCTCGGCGGTGTCGCCGAGCCGCTGGAACAGCCGGTGGGCCGCCGCCCAGGACCGTACGGCCGCGTCCTGGTCGCCGCGGTCGTGCTGGGCC
>NZ_JBFAOO010000412.1:0-1544 GCF_040675265.1 Microbispora sp. NPDC049633 | reverse complement strand
CGCGGCGAGATTGGCGTCGTTGTCCACGGCGATGGGGATGTCCGCGCGGATGTCGGCCTGGGACAGCCGCTCGGCCACCGCCACCCCGCGCCAGCCGAGATTCGGGGCGACGACGACGGTGCCGGTGGTCGTGTCGATCAGACCGGGAACGGCCACGGTGATCCCCGCGGGAGCGACCCCGATCCGGTCGAGGTCGGCGACGGTCCGCTCGACCATCCGGGCCAGCTCGTCGAGCGAGTGTTCCGGACTGGACCCCATGGCGTCGAAGCCGATGCGCCGGTCGGCGAGCACTCTGCCGGCCAGGTCCGTGGCGAAGGCGGCGATGTAGTCGACGTTGACCTCCACGCCCAGGGCGCCGACCCCCGAACCGTCCAGGACTAGCGCGACACTCGGGCGGCCCACGGAGCCGGCGTGCTGCGGTCCGGTCTCCTTGACCAGCCCTCGTGCCTGCAACTCGTTCACCAGGCTGGTGACAGTCGTCTTGTTCAACCCGGTCGCGACGGCGACGGCCGACCGGGAGCACGGGCCGTAGGCGCTCACGTGCCGCAGCACCAGAGCAAGGTTGGAACGGCGCACGGTGGCCTGGTCCGCGGGAACACCCGCGGACCCACCCCGACTCGGCGAGTCGGCCGTACGGCCGTCGGCCCTGCTGTGGTCCACCGCTCTCCCTCAATTAGTTCGCATGGCTGGCCGAATTAAAGGCGCTGATTTCCTCCAGGCACAAGGGGGAACCGGCAGTGATTTGCGTAACGTTCCGGTAACCAGGTCACAAATTGACCCTGACCTGCGGCGGAACGGAGCGATGCCAACTCGTTACGCGTCGCGGGGGTGCACGTTCGGACACCTGCGTGTTACAACCCTGATTAATTGATCTCAGAGACAAACAAAGGGCAGGTGAGGGCAGAGTGACGTACGAGTCGCACCTCACCCGTCCCTGGGGTGGCTCTCCGCCGGCGGGCCCCGCCGCGCTGCGCCGGGCGAACCTCTCGATGGTGCTCCGCGAACTGCGCGACCACGTCACCCTGTCCCGCGCCGACATCGCCGACGCGACGGGACTGCACCGGGCCACCGTCTCCAGCCTCATGTCCGAGCTCCTCGAACGGCGGCTGGTGCGGGAGCTCGGCGTCGAGCACGTGGGCGCCGTCGGACGTCCCAGGCGGACGGTGGCGCTGCACGGCGCGCACGTCGGCGCTCTGGGCATGGAGATCAACGTCGACTACATCGCGGTCCACGGCACCGACCTCAGCGGCCGCGTCCTGGTCGAGCGCCGGGTGGTCTTCGACACGATGGGCAGCCGCCCGGACAGCGCGGTGCGCCGGCTCGGGCTCGTGGCCAAGGAGTCCGTGGAGGCGATGGCGCGGGCCGGCGCCATGCCCGCGGGCATCGTGGTGGCCGTACCCGGCCTCGTGGACGTGGCGCGCGGCGTCGTGACGCTCGCGCCGAACCTCTACTGGCAGGACCTGCCGCTGGCGGACCAGCTTTCCGCGATGCTCGGCTCGCTGCGCGTGCCCGTGCGCGTGGACAACGACGCCAACCTCGCCGCA
>NZ_JBFAOO010000411.1:0-1567 GCF_040675265.1 Microbispora sp. NPDC049633 | reverse complement strand
CGCGCCTTCTCCCCGAAGATCGCACGCAGCAGCCGCTCCTCGGGCGTCAGCTCCGTCTCACCCTTGGGCGTCACCTTGCCCACCAGGATGTCGCCGGTCACAACCTCGGCGCCGATCCGGATGATGCCGCGCTCGTCGAGATCGGCCAGCGCGTCCTCGGAGGCGTTGGGGATGTCGCGGGTGATCTCCTCGGGGCCCAGCTTGGTGTCGCGGGCGTCGACCTCGTGCTCTTCGATGTGGATCGACGACAGCACGTCGTCCTGCACCAGACGCTGGGACAGGATGATCGCGTCCTCGTAGTTGTGGCCCTCCCACGGCATGAACGCCACCAGCAGGTTCTTGCCCAGCGCCATCTCACCGTTGTCGGTGCACGGCCCGTCGGCGACGACCTGCCCCTGCTCGACCCGGTCCCCTTCGGCCACGATCGGCTTCTGGTTGAAACACGTGCCCTGGTTGGACCGCTTGAACTTCGCCACCCGGTAGGTCGTCCGCGTGCCGTCGTCGTTCATCACCGTGATGTAGTCGGCCGAGACCTCCTCCACCACACCGGCCTTCTCGGCCGTGATCACATCACCGGCATCGGTCGCGGCACGATATTCCATGCCGGTCCCGACCAGCGGCGCCTCGCTCTTCAGCAGCGGCACCGACTGACGCTGCATGTTCGAACCCATCAGCGCCCGGTTGGCGTCGTCGTGCTCCAGGAACGGAATCATGGCGGTCGCCACCGACACCATCTGACGCGGCGAGACGTCCATGTAGTCGACCTCGGACGGGTGGACGGCCTCGAACTCGCCGCCCTTGCGGCGGGCGAGCACGCGGGTCTCGGCGAAGGTTCCGTCGGCGTTCAGGCCCGTGTTGGCCTGCGCGACGACGTGCCGGTCCTCCTCGTCCGCGGTCAGGTAGTCGATCTCGTCGGTGACCCGGCCGTCGACGACGCGACGGTACGGGGTCTCGACAAAGCCGAAGGAGTTGACCCGTCCGTAGGAGGACAACGAGCCGATCAGGCCGATGTTCGGGCCTTCCGGCGTCTCGATCGGGCACATCCGGCCGTAGTGGGACGGGTGCACGTCGCGGACCTCGAAGCCCGCGCGCTCACGCGACAGACCACCCGGGCCGAGGGCCGACAGACGCCGCTTGTGCGTCAGGCCGGCGAGCGGGTTGGTCTGGTCCATGAACTGCGACAGCTGCGAGGTGCCGAAGAACTCCTTGATCGACGCCACGACCGGGCGAATGTTGATCAGGGTCTGCGGCGTGATCGCCTCGACGTCCTGCGTCGTCATGCGCTCGCGCACGACGCGCTCCATACGGGCCAGGCCCAGCCGGACCTGGTTCTGGATCAGCTCGCCGACGCTGCGCAGACGGCGGTTGCCGAAGTGGTCGATGTCGTCGGTCTCGACGACCACCGAGTTGTCCGGGCCCATCGTCTCCTCGCCGGCGTGCAGCCGGACGATGTACTCGATGGTGGACACGATGTCCTCGTCGGTCAGCGTGCCCTGGGTGATGTCGGCCTGGACGCCCAGCTTCTTGTTGATCTTGTAGCGGCCGACCTTGGCCAGGTCGTAGCGCT
>NZ_JBFAOO010000410.1:0-1581 GCF_040675265.1 Microbispora sp. NPDC049633 | reverse complement strand
GCCAAGCAGCAGGGGCATGCCTCCACCCGCAGCTGGCTGCGCACCACGGGCGGGATGACCGTCGCGGGAGCAGGCCGCCTGCTGACCCTGGCGGTGGAACTGGCCCGCCTGCCCAAGGTGCGGGAGAAGTTCGCCGCCGGCGACTTGGCGGCGGGGGTGGCCGAGGCCATCTGCGCCGCGGTTTCCGGTCTGTCGGATGAGCAGGCCGGCTTGGCCGAGCCGATCCTGGTGGAGCTGGCGGGCAGGGCGGGGGCGGCGGAGGTGGCCAAGGCGGGGCGTTATCTGCGGGCGGTGCTGGACCCCGATGGTGAAGACCGCGATGAGCGGGCCGATTACGGGCGGCGGTTCCTTCGGGTCCGCCCGGGCCGGGGCGGCGGCCTGGAAGGAGAGTTCTACCTCCCCCGTGAGCACGCCGCCCGGTTGCAGGCGTTGCTGGACGCCTACGCCAAACCCAAAGCCGAGGGCGATGACCGGCCGCTGCGTGTGCGTCAGGCGGATGCGTTCATGGCGTTGCTGGAGGAGAAGATCGCCGCCGAGCTCCTGGTCCTGGTCAACGCCGATTCCCTCCCCACCGACCCCGCCGACCCTGTTGACCCCGCTGACCCCGCCGACCCTGTTGACCCTGTCGGCCCGGCGGAGAGCGGTGACGCCGAGGAGGCCGAGGCAGCCGGTTCCGCGATAGGCGCCGGTGCCGATGTATCCGCAAGGGCCGCCGCCGAAAACAGCGGCGGAAGCACCATCGAAAGCGCCGTCAACAGCGCCGACCTGGCCACCGGCCGCTGTGACGTGCAGTCCGGCGATTACGCGACCGGATGCGCACAGGCGAAGAACAGGCAGCGGAGCGAGTCGCAGCAGGAGCCACAGCAGAGCAGCTTGCGCAAGCAGAGGGAGCCGCAGCAGAGGGAGTCGCAGGAGCGCACGCCGGAGCAAGGGGGGCCGCAGCGACAGGAGTCGCACTCGTGGGAGTCACGGCGGGGTGAGCGGCTCTCGCCTGATCCTCCTGGCGGCGCCTCTGTCCGTCACACCCACGCCGGGCCCCGGCCTGCGAGGGAGGACCGGCATGGGCAGACCACGCGTGAGGACGACGGCCATGAGCACCCCTGGCCCGGCCAGGACGCGTGCGGATGTGCCCACTCCGGCATGGCGCGGCACCAGCCGGGCGGCAGGTCCGGCACCACATCGGCAACCGCACCGCAAACGCCACCGGGAGGACCGCGAGGAACCGAGACGCCGTCCGGCATGTCCAGGCCAGAGCCGGGGGCGTCACCGGGGGCAGAGCCGGGGGCCACCGGGAGCGTCGGCCGGAGGGCTGCCGGGGGCGGGGCCGGGGACGCCGCCGGGATCGGAACCGGGAGCGTCGGCCGGAGGGCCGCCGGGGGCGGGGCCGGGGACGATGTTGGACACCCTGCTGGGCACATTGTTGGGGACGGCGCCGGGGTTGTTGCTGGCGACCGGGCAGGTGCTGCCCATCTCCGCCGTGCACCGCCTGGCCCGCACCTCCACCCTCATGCGCCTGGTGATGAACGCCGACGGACAGGTGCTCGACATGGGCCGCAAGGTCCGCTTGGCCACCCCCGCCCA
>NZ_JBFAOO010000409.1:0-1680 GCF_040675265.1 Microbispora sp. NPDC049633 | reverse complement strand
GCCCGGCTCGGCGCCGACACCCGCCTGCTGGCGCGGGCGGGGTACGACACCGGCGAGTGGCACGCGGCCGAGCTGGGCAAGGCCGGGGTCCGGCCCCACCTGCGGATCGACCCGGAACGGCCCTCGGCAGTCGTGATCGCGATGGTCGACGCCACCGGGGAGCGGTCCATGCTCACCAACCGTGGGGCGAGCGGCCACATCGGGGTCGGCGACTGGGCTCCCGGCCTCCTCGACGGGGTCGGGCACCTGCACCTGTCGGCGTACACGATGTTCGCCGAGCCGGGCCTGGAGCTCGCGCGGCTGGCCATGCGCGAGGCCGCCGGGCGGGGCATCTCCATCAGCGTCGATCCGGCCTCCTGCGGGCCGCTGCGCGCGTTCGGCCGCGAGCGGTTCCTCCGCGAGACCGCCCCGGCGGGCGTCGTGATCCCCAACCTGGAGGAGGCGCTGCTGCTCGCGGACGCCGAGGATCCCGAGACGGCGGCCCGCACGCTCAGCGGCCACTACGGCACCGCGGTGGTCAAGCTGGGGGCCGGCGGTGCCGTGCTGGCCCGCGATGGCCGTATAGTCGCCAAGGCGGCCGCGCCCCCGGCGGAGGTGGTCGACTCGACGGGCGCTGGAGACGCGTTCGCCGCGGGGTTCCTGGTCGCCTCGATGGCCGGGTGCGCACCCGACGAAGCACTGCGCAAGGGGTGTGAGGCGGGGGCCGCGGCGGTCGCCCAGGTCGGCGGCCGGCCGGTTCCGGGGAACTTTACCCTATTGACACCAATTGCTGGTTTGCGGCGTAAGCTGCACCATTAGCAACATGCGTCACTCTCGGGAGGGTGCGGTCATACCGATGGACGCCGAGTCAACGATCTGCCTGAGCGACCTGGTCCCGGCCCTGCGGTGGAGCCGTCCTCAGCAGGTGGCCGAGACGCTGGCCGACCCGCGCCTGCCCGGCGGCTGGTGGGCATCCGTCGGGGTCGGCCGGGCGATGCGGGCGACCGGTGTTGACTGGCTCTGCGAACGGCTTGCCCGCCTGGCCGTCGGCCGCTGGGATCATCTGCCCCTCACCGACCTGCTTCCGGCGCTCCAGGTGCATACCGTGGACCCGGCCATGCCCGGCTGGCCCGACCCGGTCCGCACCGTGGTCAACCAGCTCGGCGGGTGGTACCGGCTGCGCCGCCTGACGCCGTGCGATCTCCAGGCTCCGGCCGCCCCCGCCTCGCCCGAGGTCCTCCTGACCACGGTGTTCCGTGAGGTGTTCGCACGCCTGGAGAGCGAGCTGGCCTCCGGCGAGTCCGCGCAGGCGCTCGCGGGAGACGAGAAACCGGCGCAGGCGCAGGCACCGGCCGGCCCCGCCTCCGAGCCGTTCCCGCAGGCCGCCGCCCCGGGCAGCACCTCCCAGCCGTTCCCGCAGCCCACCCCCGGACCGATCTCCCAGCCGTTCCCCCAGGCCGCCCCCGGGGCGCCGTCACAGCCGGTCGCGCAGGCCGGGACCTCCTCCCAGCCGTTCCCGCAGGTCACTCCCGGGCCGGTCTCTCAACCGTTCCCGCAGGCCGCCCCCGGGGCCACGGCGCCGCCCTTCGCCCGCCCGGCCGCGCCCGCGCCCGGGCAGGCCGCCCAGGCGCCCGCGCAGCAGGGGCAGGCGCCCGGACGACCGGGGCAGGGCGCGCCGTCCCCGTCGCCCGCCGCGCCGGC
>NZ_JBFAOO010000408.1:0-1719 GCF_040675265.1 Microbispora sp. NPDC049633 | reverse complement strand
ATCGGCTGTTTGAGCCCGACGGTCCGGGTCTTCTCCCACAGATATCCGAAGCCCTTGCCGTCCACCTTCAGCGAGACCCACTTCTGGGCCTGCCCGTGGCCGGAGGTCCCGGCGCCCGGCGGGTGGCTCACGGGCGGGCGGGACGCCGAGGGCACCGACTGCGGCGGCACCGAGCCCGGGGCATGGGAGACGGGCGGGCGCGTGCCGGGCGGGAACGAGGAGGGCACGGTCAGCGGGTACGACCCCTGCGGGTAGGACCCGGCGGACACCGGGGGCCCGGGGGGCACCGAAGGGCTGGGAGGGCCCGGGGGATAGGACGGGGAGACCGGCCCCGCCGGGTCGCCCGCGCCGCCGCTGATCGCGTCGCGCAGGGCCGACACGAACGCCTGGCCGGTCGGGAACCGGTCGTCCGGCGCCTTGGCCAGCGCCCGCAGCAGGACCGCGTTCACCGCGTGCGGCAGGTCCGGCCGGTACGGCGTGAGCGGCGGCGGGTCGTGGGAGACGTGGGCGTAGAGCAGCGCCAGTTCGGTGTCCCGCTGGAACGGCGGCTGTCCGGCGAGCGCCTCGTACACGACGCAGGCGAAGGCGTACAGGTCGCTGCGGCCGTCGACCGGCAGGCCCCGGATCTGCTCGGGGGCGACGTAGCGCGGGGTGCCCATGAAGTGGCCGTGGCTGGTCAGCCCGGCCTCGGCCGCGGAGCTCTTGGTCAGCCCGAAGTCGGTCAGGTAGACGTGTTCGGACTGGGTGACCAGGATGTTGGCCGGCTTCACGTCGCGGTGCACCAGGCCGTGGGCGTGCGCGGAGTCCAGGGCGGAGGCGATCTGCGCGAACAGCGGGTTGGCCCGCCCGACGGGCAGCGGGCCCTCCGACTGCACGAGCTTGCGCATGTCGCTGCCCTCGACGTAGCGCATGGCGATGAACAACAGCTCGTCGCGCTCGCCGGCCTCGTACACCGGGATGATGTTGGGGTGGTCGATGCTCGCCACCATCCGCGACTCGCGTACGAACCGGTCGCGGAAGCGGTCGTCGTGCGCGAGCTGCGGCGCGAGCACCTTCAGCGCCACGGCCCGGCCGAGCCGCTGGTCGCGCGCCCGGTAGACCGTCGCCATGCCGCCCCGTCCGACGACCGCCTCGATGGTGTAGTCGCCGAGCCGCCGCCCGACGAGCGGCGGCATCACCGGCCCCTCTGTCATGCGGCCTCCCCCTTGAATGCCGTATTGGTTATGAGCACATCGCTCACGAATCGACTGGATTCCCGCAGAAGCCGCAGAAACGGTGTCCCTGGCCCAGCCGCATGCCGCACTGCGTGCAGAACTTCAGCTGTGCCTGTCCCCGCGGAGGCGACGACGGGTTCGGCGGGTACGACTGCCCGCGCGGCGGTGCGGGATCGCCCGGATGCGCGTGCCCGTGCGGCGGAGACAGGTCCGCGGGGTACGACTGCCCGCCTGGCGGCGACGGGTCCGCCGGCCCGGGACCGGCAGGCCCGGGCCCCGGCGGCACCGGAGCCGGCCGCATGACCTCCGGAGACCGGGCGGCCTCCGCCCCGAAGACCCGCGTGACGGCGTACGGCGGCCAGGAGGTCTCCCCGGAGTGGGCCGCCCCGGCCTCGGCCGCGCCCGGATCCGTCTGGACGCCGCCGAGGTAGGCGTCGCCGGCCGGGCCGTCGCCGTCCTGAGGGGCCGCCGCGCTCCTGCGGCGCAGCAGCACGACGCCGCCGGC
>NZ_JBFAOO010000407.1:0-1735 GCF_040675265.1 Microbispora sp. NPDC049633 | reverse complement strand
GGCAGGACGGCGGCGGAGGGCAGGGGCCCGCGCAGACGCTCCGCGCCACGGCGGAGGGCTCTCATCGCTCGTCGCCGCGACCCGGCGCGCGCGCACGTCCCGCGCCCGAGGATCCCGTTGCCGAGGATCCCGCGTCCTCGGATTCCGTTCCTGAGAATCTCGCGCCCGAGAATGCCGTGCCGCGGGATGCCGCCCCGGAGGAGGCGCCCGCGGAGCGCGGTCCCGGCCTCGACTGGGCGACGGGCCCGGGAGGCGAGTATCGGCGGGCCGTGCTGGCGGAGATCGAGAACCTGCGCGCCCTGGCCCGGTCGCTGGACGACCCCGGGCCTGTCGCCGAGGCCGCCCGCCTGCTCGCCGCCTCGCGGCCGCTTCCGGTGCTGGGCCTGCGGGCCGCCGCGGCCCAGGCCGCCGGGTTCGCCTACTTCGCGGCGAAGATCCACCCCGACGTACGGCCCCTGCACGAGGCGGGGTCGCTCCTGACCGACCGCGTCGAGCAGGCGGCGGCGGCCGGAGCGACGGCCCTGCTGTGCTTCGCCCTGCCCCGCTACCCGGCCGAACTGGTGGACGCCCTCCGCGCCGCCCGCGCGGCCGGACTGAGCGTCGTCACGGTCGCGGACCGGCGGGTGTCGTCTCTCGCCGGTCTGTCCCACGTCCTGCTCACCGCCGCCGTGGGCACGCGTCTGGTGTTCGACACGGCCTGCGCGCCGATGATGCTCGGCCGGGTGCTGCTGGAGGCCATGTGCGATGAGCTGCCCGGGGCGCAGGCCCGCCTGGAGGCGTTCGAGGCGTCGGCGGCGGCCCGCGGGGTGTTCCTCATTGACTGAATCTATTCATTCACTCAGGATGAAGAGAACTCATTGAATGGGACCATGCGCGCCGGGCGCGGGTGGGAGGAGGACTCGTGGCTGACGACGGTGACAGCGCCCCCAACCGGGCCCCCAACCGGGCCCCCAACAGCGCCCCCAACAGGGCCTCCAACCAGGCCCTCGACCGGGCTCCCGAACGCGCACCCGTCCGGGCTCCGCGCGGCACCACGCTCAACACGCGCGGCTGGCAGCAGGAGGCCGCGCTGCGCATGCTGATGAACAACCTCGACCCCGAGGTCGCCGAGCACCCGGAACGGCTCGTCGTCTACGGCGGCAGCGGCAAGGCGGCCCGCGACTGGCCGTCGTACGACGCCATCGTGCGCGAGCTCACCACCCTGCGGGCCGACGAGACGCTGCTGGTCCAGTCGGGCCGGCCGGTCGGCGTGATGACCACGCACGAGTGGGCTCCCCGGGTGCTGATCGCCAACTCCAACCTCGTCGGCGACTGGGCGACCTGGCCGGAGTTCCGGCGGCTGGAGCGGCTCGGGCTCACGATGTACGGCCAGATGACGGCCGGCTCGTGGATCTACATCGGCACCCAGGGAATCCTGCAGGGGACGTACGAGACGTTCGCGGCGGTCGCGGCCAAGCGGTTCGGCGGCAGCCTCGCCGGGACGATCACCCTGACCGCCGGGCTCGGCGGCATGGGCGGTGCGCAGCCGCTCGCGGTCACGATGAACGGCGGCGTGGCGATCTGCGTCGACTGCGACCCGCGCGGCGTCGAGCGCCGCATCGGCCACCGCTACCTCGACGTGCGGGCAGAGAGCCTGGACGAGGCGCTGCGCCTGGCGTACGAGGCCAGAGACGCGCGCCGCCCGCTGTCGATCGGGGTCGTTTCCAACGCCGCCGAGGCCGTGCCCGCCCTGCTG
>NZ_JBFAOO010000406.1:0-1776 GCF_040675265.1 Microbispora sp. NPDC049633 | reverse complement strand
CCGCCCTGGTCGCCGCGCTGCGGCGGCGGCCCGCGCTGACGGCGCTGCTCGCTACGGCTCGCCCGCCAGCCCCGCCTCGTGGGCGATGATCGCCGCCCGGACCCGGTTGGGCACGCCCAGCTTGGCCATGATCGTGCTCACGTAGGTCTTCACGCTGCCCTCGGCGAGGTGCAGGCGGGCGGCGATGCCCGCGTTCGACATGCCCTCGCCGACCAGGGCGAGCACCTCGCGCTCCCGGTTCGTCAGTCCCGCGACGCGCTCGCGGGCCGCGGCCGAGCGCGTCAGCCGGTCCCCGGCGAGCCCCCGCACGACCCGAGCGGCCACCGGCGGCGACAGGTACGCCCCGCCCTCGGCCGCAGCCCGGACCCCGAGAGGGAACTCGCGCGGATCCCCGGTCTTGAGCAGGAACCCCGCGGCGCCGTCGCCCAGGGCCCGGGCGACGTAGGCGTCCTCGCCGAAGGACGTCATGATCAGTACGGCGGTGCCCGGGGCGGTCCTGCGCACCTCGGCCGCGGCGGCGAGCCCGTCCAGCCCGGGCATCCGGATGTCGACCAGCGCGACGTCGGGCCGGTGCGCCAGGACGGCGTCCACCAGCTCGCGCCCGTCGGCGGCCTCGGCGACCACGTCGATGCCCGGGTCCGCCGCCAGGATCGCCCGGACCCCGGCGCGGATCACCGGTTCGTCGTCGGCGAGGACCACCCGGATGACGTGCACGACCCGATGCTACGGAACCGCTGCCACCGGGATCGTCCGGACCGGCGTCCGGGCAGCGTCGGACAGGGGGTTCCGCTGTCCGGCGTACTGGCGCGGCCGGGGCTCAGGCGGGCAGGTGCGCCTTGCTCACCAGCCGGCCTCCGGCGAAGCACAGCCGATAGAGCTCCAGCTCGCGGAACGGGTCGGAATTGGTGCTGTAGTAGCGGCACCGCGCGCCCGGAGGGATCGGCGGCTCGGGCCAGGACGGGTCGTCGATCCGGGTCCTGACCGGCAGCACCGCCGCGACCTCGGACTCGGCCTGACCGGTTCGCAGCTTCGCGAACTCGGCCGGCGGCAGGACCGAGGTGGCCGCGTCGTAGACCGTGAACCCCAGCACGAACGCCGCCACGCCGGCCGCCGCGGCCAGGGCGACCAGCGCCGCGGCCAGGCGTGTACGGCGCACCCGCCGCCGGGCCAGCGCCAGATCCAGCTCCACGGGCCGCGCTCCGGTCAGCAGGTCGTACGGCACGCCCGGGTCCGCGTCGCCGGGCCGGCCCGCGGCGACGGTGAGGCCGGTTCCCCCGGTGTCGCTGACTCCGGAAGAGAGATCCACGGCGGCCATCGGGGCCCTGGACCACCACGGCGTCGGTTCCGGCCCCGGCCGTCGCGACCGCCTCCCGGAGGGTGTTGACCATGACGACAGCCCGGGAGCATGCCCGGCGGCGGGAGGGCCGGTCCGCGAGGGGGCGTCGTGGCAGGACACGCCGTGGGGCAGCCGGACGGTGAGAGTGAATCCGCCGTCGGCGCGGCCGCTCCGCAGGGACCCGCCCTGCAGGCGGACCCGCTCCGCGAGCGCGCGCAGCCCGTATCCGCCCGAGACGCTCGGCCCGGACTGTTCCGTGGCCTCGTTCACGAGAGTCACCACGGTCTCGTCCGGCGTGTGCGCGAGCCGTACGGTGACCGGGGCGCCGGGCGCGTGCTTGGCCGCGTTGGTGAGCCCCTCCCGGACGACCCGCCGCACGGTGACGAGCGCGGGCGCGGGGATCCGCGCCTCCTCCTGCGCGCCGTGGAGCGTGACCGGCA
>NZ_JBFAOO010000405.1:0-1781 GCF_040675265.1 Microbispora sp. NPDC049633 | reverse complement strand
GCCGAGCCGCTGCCGGTCACCGTGATCGCCGAGATGCTGGGCGTGCCCGAGGCCGACCGTCACCTCCTGCGCCCCTGGTCGGCCGACATCTGCGGGATGTACGAGCTGAACCCGTCCCCGGAGGTCCAGCACACGGCCGTACGCGCCGCGACGGAGTTCGCCGAGTACCTGCGCGGGCTGGCCAGGGCTCGCAGGGAGCGGCCGGGCGACGACATGATCTCCGCGCTCGCGCAGGTGGTGGACGACGGCGACCGGCTGACCGAGGACGAGCTGATCGGCACCTGCGTGCTGCTGCTCAACGCCGGGCACGAGGCCACGGTCAACGCCACCGGCAGCGGGTGGTGGGCGCTGTTCCGCAACCCGGGTGAGCTGGAGCGGCTGCGCGCCGACCCCGGCCTGATGCCGACGGCGGTGGAGGAGCTGCTGCGCTACGACACCCCGGCGCAGATGTTCGAGCGGTGGGTGCTCGAGGACGTCGAGGTCGGTGGTGTGACGATCCCCCGGGGCGTGGAGATCGCGCTGCTGTTCGGCTCGGCGAACCGGGACCCCGAGGTCTTCGCCGATCCGGACCGCCTGGACATCGGCCGGGCGGACAACCCGCACATCTCGTTCGGCGCCGGCATCCACTTCTGCCTCGGCGCGCCGCTCGCGCGGGTCGAGATGGCGGAGTCCTTCGGCGCGCTGCTGCGCCTCGCCCCCGGCCTGGAGCTCGCCGAGGAGCCGACCTGGAAGCCCAGCTACATCATGCGCGGCCTGGAATCACTGAAGGTCACCGTCTGACACGCTGACCGTGTGGTGGGTGACCGTCGTGTCGTAGCCGAGCAGGGCGGCCTGGGCGGCGGGCTCGACGACGGCGGTGGCGGGATCGTCGCCGGCGAAGCGGCGGATCGCGTCCATCGACTCCCACAGCGTCATGACCTGGATGTCCACCCGGCCGTCGGCGTCCCGCCGCAGCAGGTACGCGCCGCGGTGCCCGTCCACGTCGCGCAGGGAGGGCAGGACCGACGCGGTGAAATGCCGCTCGTAGCGGTCCGCGCCCTCCGGGGTGGCGCTCGCGCGCCAGATTCTCGCGATCATGGTCGCTCCTCTCGATGTCGTGACTGGCTGAGCCAGCCGAAGCCGCCGAGGCCGGCCGGGTCGATCAGCTCGGCCTCCTGGGAGGCCCGGCCGAGCGTCCGTACGTACCCTGCCGGATCGGCGGACGCGAGCGCCAGCGGCGGCCGGGCGCCGGTGACCCCCAGCTCGCGCAGCGCCTCCCGCTGCGTGGTGAGCGTGGTCGCCTCCGCCCCCGCGCGCTCGCCCGCCGCCGCGCAGGCGTCCAGCGCGACGTGGGCGGTGATGTCGCACGACCCGTCCGGCACGGCGGGCACCGGCGCGCCGTCGCGATATCCGGTGAGCGTGCCGAGCGGGGGCCGCCGTCCGGCCAGGTGGGCGTAGTCCACGGCGACCGCGGTGCCGTGCGCCAGCCGCGCGATCACCGAGGCCCACGCCTCGTCCCGGGGACGGCCGATCTCGGCGCGCTCCCCGGCGGAGCGCAGCGGCCACCAGCGCTCCAGCCAGGCCATGTCCTCGGGGGCGGGAGCCGGCCCGGGCCGCTCCTCGCCGGTCGCCGGATCGACGAGCACCAGACGTGGGCCGTCCGGCGTCATCTCGGCGACGTCGAGCGGCACGTTGTCGAGCCACTCGTTGGCGACCACCAGGCCGGCGACGCCGTACGGGACCCGCGGCTCCCAGGCGACGCGGGGATCGAGGCCGCCGGGCCGGGGGGACAGGTCGACGGC
>NZ_JBFAOO010000404.1:0-1785 GCF_040675265.1 Microbispora sp. NPDC049633 | reverse complement strand
AGCTCGTTGCCGGCGCCGCGCGAGCGCATGGCCAGCGCCGAGGCGACCGCGTGCTCCTTGATGATCTCGTGGGCGGTCTCGCGGCCGACCCCGGACCGCACCGCCGCCATCAGCATCTTGGTCGTGGCGAGGAACGGCAGGTAGCGGCCCAGCTCGGCCTCGATCACCGCGGGGAACGCGCCGAACTCGTCGAGCACGGTCAGCATGGTCTCCACCAGGCCGTCGAAGGCGAAGAACGCGTCGGGCAGGGCGACCCGGCGCACGACCGAGCAGGACACGTCGCCCTCGTTCCACTGGTCGCCGGCGAGCTCCCCGGCCATGGAGGCGTACCCGCGCAGGATCACGGTGAGGCCGTTGACCCGCTCGCAGGAGCGGGTGTTCATCTTGTGCGGCATCGCCGACGAGCCGACCTGGCCCTCCTTGAAGCCCTCGGTCACCAGCTCGTGCCCGGCCATCAGGCGGATGGTCTTGGCCAGGGAGGAGGGAGCGGCGGCCAGCTGCACCAGCGCGGTCAGCACGTCGTAGTCGAGCGAGCGGGGGTAGACCTGGCCGACGCTGGTGAACCGGCGGGCGAACCCGAGGTGCGCGGCGACGCGGTCCTCCAGCGCGGCCAGCCGGTCCTCGCCGCCGAGCAGGTCGAGCATGTCCTGGGCGGTCCCGACCGGGCCCTTGACGCCGCGCAGCGGGTAGCGCTCCAGCAGGTCCTCCAGCCGCTCGTAGGCCACCAGCAGTTCGTCGGCGGCGGTGGCGAAGCGCTTGCCGAGCGTGGTGGCCTGCGCGGCGACGTTGTGCGAGCGCCCGGCCATGACGGTCGCGGAGTGCTCGGCGGCCAGACGGCCCAGGCGGGCCAGCAGCGCAACGACCCGGCCGCGCACCAGCAGCAGGCTGTCGCGGATCTGCAGCTGCTCGACGTTCTCGGTCAGGTCGCGGGAGGTCATGCCCTTGTGGACGTGCTCGTGCCCCGCCAGGGCGTTGAACTCCTCGATGCGGGCCTTCACGTCGTGCCGGGTGACCTTCTCCCGCTCGGCGATGGAGGCCAGGTCGACCTGCTCGACGACCTTCTCGTAGTCGGCGACCGCCTGCTCGGGCACCTCGATCCCGAGGTCGGCCTGGGCCTTCACGACGGCGAGCCAGAGCCTGCGCTCCAGCACCACCTTGTACTCGGGGGACCACAGGCGGGCCAGCTCCGGCGAGGCGTAACGGGCGGCCAGGACATTCGGGATACGCGGCTTGGCATTCACGTTGGCCCAGTCTATTGAGCCCGTACCGCCCGGCCGTGCGCAGGTGCCGTGCGCAGGTGCCGGGCCGCGCACCCGCGCACCCCGGCGCTTCACCGGACGTCGCTGCCGACGGGCCGGGTGTCGGGCTCGGCCGCCGGCTGCCGCGCGCCCCGGCCGCGCAGGCGGTCCATCTCACGCCACTGCGGCAGCAGCGCGGCCAGGTTGGTGGTCAGGAAGTACGCCGTGCCCGCGATCAGCAGCGCCGGTACGAGCCCTGCCGTGACCACGACCGCCCCCGCGATCAGCCCGCCGAGGGGGATGCCCGCCCACGCCATCGAGTCGCCCAGGGCGTTGACGCGGCCGCGCAGGCCGTGCGGCACCCGTTCGAAGGCGATCGCCCCCAGGATCGGGTTGAGGAAGCCGCCGCCGGCCCCGCTCGCGGCGAACACCGCCAGCACCACCCACATCGGCGCGTCGGCCGCGAGGACCAGGAACCGCGGCGCCCCGGCCAGCAGGAACCCGGCGAAGAACACCACCCGGCGCGGCATCCGGTGCGCGACGGCCG
>NZ_JBFAOO010000403.1:0-1818 GCF_040675265.1 Microbispora sp. NPDC049633 | reverse complement strand
GCAGCGGGGTGTCGCCCGAGCGCCAGGAGTCCTGGTCGCGGACGCCCCACACGGTGATGCCGTTGCAGCGCGGAACGGCCAGGCAGTCCTTGACCACGTTGGCGTAGGTGGTCGGCGAGGCGCCCTGGATGTCCAGCTCGGTGATCTGGACGTCGACGCCGAGCGCGGCGAAGTTCTGCAGGGTGGTGCGGTAGTTGCTGGGGTAGGGGCTGCCGCTGTTGAAGTGCGACTGCAGGCCGACGCAGTCGATCGGCACGCCGCGGGCCTTGAAGTCCTTGACCATGTTGTAGACGCCCTGCGTCTTGGCCCAGGACCAGTTGTCGATGTTGTAGTCGTTGTAGCAGAGCTTCGCGTCGGGGTCGGCGGCCCGTGCGGTGCGGAAGGCGACCTCGATCCAGTCGTTGCCGGTGCGCTGCAGGTTGGAGTCGCGGCGGCCGCCGGAGCCGTCGTCGAAGGCCTCGTTGACCACGTCCCAGGCGTAGATCTTGCCCTTGTAGTGGGACATCACGCCGTTGATGTGGCTGATCATGGCCTGGCGCAGCGAGCTGCCCGACAGCTGCCCCCAGAAGTTCGGCTGCTGCTGGTGCCAGGCCAGGGTGTGGCCGCGGACCCGCTTGCCGTTCTGCACCGCCCAGTTGTAGATCCGGTCGCCGTTGGTGAAGTTGAACTGGCCCGGGTTCGGCTCTGTCGCGTCGGGCTTCATCTCGTTCTCGGCCGTGATCATGTTGAACTCACGGCTCGCGATCGTGGTGTACTGCGAGTCGCCGAGCCTGCTCGCACTGATCGCCGTGCCGAAGTAACGCCCGCTCTGCGCGGCGGCCGCGCCCAATGTGCTCTCCGCCGCGCCGGCGGGGACCGACACCGTCACGGCGGTGATCGCGCCGAGCACGCCGAGGGCGCCGGCGAGCAGCACCCGGCCGCGGCGTGGGCGCCGATCTAGGGGGGTGGCGTTTGAATCCATGCCTGAGCCTCCACAACTGAATCACCGAAAGCGGGGACATCCGCGGGATCGACACCGCGTCCCACGCGTGGGACGCACACCACGAGGGCGTCGCGGACGGCGACCCCCTGCCGCTTCACCACCGACCTGGCAAGGGGAGACCGCCTCTCGGGGACTCAGTCTGGAAACGTCTCCGAAATGTGTCAAGGCTACGCTGAAACTTTCGGAGGCCCGGCCGTGCCCAACCGGCCCTGTCCGGCGTCTCATGAGTGGTCGGGCCACGGAAAACAGGGCGGCGGTCGCGTAGCCTGACGCGAGCCGGTGATGAAAGTTTCAAATACGCCGTCCGCGCGATCGCGCCCCGGCCGTCACCGATAGCTCCTGATGAGCGGACATCCGTTCCATGCGCCGCGGGGAACGGCGCGCGCCGGGGCCCTTGACGGAGCTTCCCGTCTCGTATTTGCTCCGGCGCACCACCACCCACCGGCCGCCGTGAGAAGAGGAGCAGCGACTCGCCGACTTCTGTTAGCGCTAACACCCATGCCGACCAGCGCTACGGAGACGGCCTTCGCCGGTGACGGTCCCCGTCGAGGGGGTCGCGCCGCCACGCCAGAGCCACCACCCCCCATCCACTCGCCTTCCTCGGAAAGGTTGGGCAACTGCCGATGTTAACGCTAACAAATAAGCGCGGCTCCACAGAGAGGCCGCCCACCCGCGGCTGGAGGCGGTGGAGACGCCTGCTGACCACCGCGATCCTGTCCGTGACCGTCGCGGCGGCGGTGCCGGGTGTCGCGAGCGCGGAGTCCAACGGCGGGGTGCGGGTCATGCCGCTGGGCGACTCGATCACCGAGGGCACCCAGGTGCCCGGCGGCTACCGG
>NZ_JBFAOO010000402.1:0-1854 GCF_040675265.1 Microbispora sp. NPDC049633 | reverse complement strand
CCTGGCCCGGGTGTGCGCCTACGCGCGGCTGCTGGCCGCGTGCGGCGTGAACGCGATCTCCGTGAACAACGTGAACGTGCACGCCACCGAGGCCCGCCTGCTGACGGACCGGCTCGACGAGGTCGCCGCGATCGCGGACGCGCTCCGGCGGTACGGGATCAGGGTCCACCTGTCGGTGAGCTTCGCCTCGCCCGTCGTCCTCGGCGGGCTGCCGACCGCCGACCCGCTGGACGAGGACGTGCGCACGTGGTGGACGGGGGTCACCGAGCGGGTCTATGAGACCATCCCCGACTTCGGCGGATACGTGGTGAAGGCCGACTCCGAGGGGCAGCCCGGGCCGTTCGCGTACGGGCGCGACCACGCCGACGGCGCGAACCTGCTGGCCGAGGCACTGGCGCCGTACGACGGGGTCGTGCACTGGCGGGCCTTCGTCTACAACCACCGGCAGGACTGGCGCGACCGGTCCACCGACCGGGCCCGCGCCGCCTACGACCACTTCGCCCCGCTCGACGGGCGGTTCCGCGACAACGTGATCCTGCAGGTGAAGCACGGCCCGATCGACTTCCAGCCGCGCGAGCCGGTGTCGCCGGTGATCGCGGCCATGCCCGCCACCCGCCTCGCCGTGGAACTCCAGGTGACGCAGGAGTACACCGGCCAGCAGCGGCACGTCTGCTACCTCGCCCCCATGTGGCGCGAGGTGCTCGGCTTCCGCCCCTGGGGCCCCGAAGGGGCCGCCGTCGCGGACGTCGTCGGCGGCGGCGACCTGGTGGGGGTCTCCAACGTGGGGGACGATCCCTACTGGACCGGCCACCCGCTCGCCCAGGCCAACCTGTACGCCTTCGGACGGCTCGCCTGGGAGCCGCGGCTGGACCCGGCGGCGATCCTCGACGAGTGGATCGACCTCACCTTCGCGCCGGTGGCGAGCGGGGACGTCGAGCGGTCGCGGCACACGCTGCACGCGATCATGGACGACTCCTGGCGCGCCTACGAGCGGTACACCGCGCCGCTCGGCGTCGGGTTCATGGTCCGCCCCGGCCACCACTACGGGCCCGACGTGGACGGATACGAGTACACCCCGTGGGGCACCTACCACTTCGCCGACCGGGACGGCGCCGGCGTGGACCGCACCCGCGCCACCGGGACCGGCTTCACCGGACAGTACCCGCCGCCGTGGTCGGAGGTGTACGAGTCGCTCGCCGACTGTCCCGACGAGCTGCTGCTGTTCTTCCACCACGTCCCGTACGGACACGTGCTGCGGAGCGGCTCGACCGTGATCCAGCACATCTACGACACCCATTTCGCGGGCGCCGAGCAGGTGGCCGAGGCGAGGCGGCGATGGGAGGAGGCCGCGGGACTGTTCGACCCGCCCCTGCACGCCCGGGTGAGAGATCTCCTCGACGAGCAGGTCCGCTGCGCGGAGGAGTGGCGCGACCAGGTCAACGCCTACTTCTTCCGCAAGTCGGGCGTCCCCGACGCGCACGGGCGGCGCATCCCATGACGCGGCCGCCATGGATGCCCGAGGCGCCGGTGGTCCCCAGCGCCGACGGGCACTGGGTCCCCACCTGGACGGCGATGCCGCAGGCCGCCGAACCGGGGAACATGCCGCCCGCGCCGTTCACGCGGGACGACGTGGTCCTGGCCGATGTTACACTGCGGCAGACGATCCGGGTGTCCACGGGCGGGGAGCGGATTCGGCTGCGCGTGTCGAACGCGTTCGGCGGGGCGGCGCTGCCCGTCACGAGGGTCAGCGTCGCGCTGCCGGCCGGCGGGCGGGCCGGGGTGAGCGCGATCCGGCCGGGCACCGCGCGGCCGGTGACCTTCCACGGCCGGCCGTCGGTGACGATCCCGGCCGGC
>NZ_JBFAOO010000401.1:0-1866 GCF_040675265.1 Microbispora sp. NPDC049633 | reverse complement strand
CGGCACCGGGGCGGCCCGGCAGTGGGCCGCCCACGCCCGGCGGGGCCGCGCCGAGGACGTGGTGGACCACCTCGTCGCGCAGCTGCTGGCCTGACGCAGGCGCCTAGGCGCCGGGAAGCAGCGATGCCAGGAACGCGCGCAGCGGTTCCACGTGGCGGACGGGGTCGCGCCACTGGGCCAGGAGGTCCTCCAGCAGGTGGCGCTCGGCGACCTGCTCGCCTCCTCGCCATGCCCGTACGACCGGGTGCAGGAAGGCGCTCTCGTGCGCCCGCTCGGGCACCGGATGCCGCTTGATCGCGAACACGTCGGCGTGGGCGTCCCTGGGACCCCAGCGCAGGGTGACGGTGAAGGCGAGCGGAGCGTCCCCGAAGCGCTCGACGGCGTAGTCCTCGGGCAGGTCGGCGTAGTGCGTGACCCGGCCGTCCGCCACGACGTAGACGTCGCACAGGTACTCGAACTGGGTCCACAGCGCCGAGCTGTAGTTGGCCCGCTCCAGCATCGCCGAGGTGAGCTGGCCGGCGTCCACCGGCAGCGTCCGGTGCTCCAGCTCCGCGCCCTCGTACCGCTCTGCCAGCAGGGCCGCGAGCGTGCGCAGGTTGTAACGGAATCCGTCGATGAACGCCGACGAGGCGCGTTTGAAGTCGCGCGCCTGCATGAGCGTGCCGGCGAAGTAGAGCCCGTCGACGTTCGCCGACTGGAAGTCGGGCCGGACGGCCGGCATCCGCCCGTTCGGCGCGAGGTCGGGCAGGCAGGACTCTCCGAAGATCGAGCGGTCCATGGTGAAGCCGGTGCAGCGCAGGACGGTGTCGTATTCGAGCACCGTGCTCTCGTCCTCGGCCAGCGTGTAGGTGATCGCCGCCTTGAACCGCTCGCCCTCGCGCCACAGCCGGTCGACCCGGCACTCCAGCACGCCGTGCAGGGTCTTGAACCAGTAGCTGTCCAGCAGCGCGCCGTACTGGCCGCGCACGTGGCCCGGGTGCTTGCTCGTCCAGGCGAGCCGTACGGGGCTGGGACTGGCGAGGTGGATCACGGCGGCGTGACCGAGCATGGCCTGGGCGGTCTCGAACGCCGAGTTGCCCTTGCCGATGATCAACACTCGCTGGTCGGTGAACTCCTCCCCCTGGACCGGCATGTCCTCATAGCCCCGGGCCAGCTCGATGCCGGGGATGTCCGGCACGTACGGCCCGCCCCAGCCGGCCGCGACGATGACGCACTCGGCGTGGAGCACCTCGCCGGCCGTGTGCACGGCGAACAGCCCGCCGGCCTTCTCGATCCGTTCCACCGGTGTGGAGAAGCGCACGTTGAGGCCGTGCTCGCGCTGGAAGTCGGCGAGATAGCGCACGAGGTCGTCGGCGTGCGGGAAGTACTCCTGCGAGTAGCGGGGGAACTGCAGGTCCGGGGAGTCGTTGAGCAGGGAGTTCCAGTCCCAGCGCAGCGCGATCTCGGGGTCCTTCTCGCTGATGTGCACCTTGTTGAGCGAGATCAGCCGGCGGTGGCGGGGGTAGCGCCGGAAGAAGGCCGCGGGCGCCGCCTCGCGCTCCAGCACGAGGTAGTCGGCGCCCGCGCGGTGCAGGAAATAGGCGAGTTGCAGGCCCCCGGGGCCCGCGCCGACGATCAGGTAACGGTGCGCCCGTCCGGCCGGGCCTGTGTCCGCCATCAGTTCCGGGACTCCGCGGCGCCGTCGGTGTAGCCGGTCGCGATGATCTTCTCCGCCATCGCGGCGTACGCCGCCGGGTCCTCGGGAGCGACCGTGCCGAGGCCGTCGACGTAACGGTTGAACATGCAGAAGGCGGCGGCGATGAGGACGGTGTCGTGGATTTCCAGGTCGGTGGCGCCCTCGGCGCGGGCGGCGGCGACCTGTTCCTC
>NZ_JBFAOO010000400.1:0-1937 GCF_040675265.1 Microbispora sp. NPDC049633 | reverse complement strand
CTCATCTCGGCGCCCGGCCGGCGCCCCGCCGCCCCCCCGCCCCCCCCCCCGCCCCGGCCCGGCGACGCCGGGCCGGGCCGATCAGGAGAAGGCGCCGGGAACGATCAGGCCGGTCTCGTACGCGAGCACGACGGCCTGGACCCGGTCGCGCAGCCCCAGCTTGGTCAGCACGTTGCCGACGTGGGTCTTCACGGTCGTCTCGCTGACCACCAGCTGGGCGGCGATCTCGGCGTTCGACATGCCCTTCGCGATCAGGCGCAGCACCTCGAGTTCGCGCTCGGTGAGCCGGTCGAGCCGCGCCGGGGTGGCCTGCTGGTGCGCGGAGGGCAGCCGGGTGGCGAACCTGTCCAGCAGCCGCCGGGTGACGCTCGGCGCCACGATCGCGTCGCCCGCCGCCACCACGCGGATCGCCTGGACCAGCTCGTCCGGCGGCACGTCCTTGAGGAGGAACCCGCTCGCGCCCGCGCGCAGCGCCTCCACGATGTACTCGTCCAGGTCGAACGTGGTCAGCACGAGCACCTTCGGCACGTGGGCGCTCGGCGCGGCCTCCCGCACGATGCGGCGGGTCGCCTCGATGCCGTCGGTGCCGGGCATGCGGATGTCCATGAGCACCACGTCGGGCAGCAGGGCGCGGGACTGCTCCATGGCCACCGCGCCGTCGCCCGCCTCGCCCACGACGGTCACGTCGGGCTCGGCCTCCAGGATGAACCGGAACCCGGTGCGCAGCAGCGGCTGGTCGTCGACCAGCAACACCCGGATCGTCATGATGCGTCCGTCCAAAGGGAGGCGGCGGGCCGCCGGGTGGAGGGGGACACCCTGATCGTCATGCTCTGTCCTCGAGGGGGCTCTGCTTGAGCGGAGTGTGGTCAACGGGGCGGTGGCTGAGGGGGCGGTGGTTGAGGGGGCTGTTACCCAGGGGGAACTGGGCGCGGACCTCGAATCCGCCCCCGGTGCGGGGACCGATCCGCAGAACACCACCATAGAGCGCGACGCGCTCGCGGATGCCCACCAGCCCGTGGCCCTTGCCCCCGATCCGCAGCGACTCCTCCGCCGCGCCGCGCCCGTCGTCCTCCACGTGGATGCTCAGCTCGCCCGGCTCGTGCCGTACGGTGACCCAGGCGCGGGCGGAGGGCCCGGCGTGCCGCAGGCTGTTGGTCAGCGCCTCCTGCACGAGCCGGTAGGCGGCGAGGTCGACCCCGGGCGGCAGGCCGCGCCGCTCGCCCTCGACCCACAGCTGGGTCCGCAGGCCCGCCTCGCGCATCTGCTCCACCAGCGCCGGCAGGTCCTGCATGCCCGGCTGCGGCCCGCGCTCCGCCGGGCCGTCGGTGCGCAGCACGCCGACGATGCTGCGCATCTCCGCCATCGCCGTGCGGCCCATCTCCTCGATGGCGGTGAGGGCGTCCCGCGCGACGTCGGGCTTGGTGTCGAGCATCTTGCGGGCGGCGGCGGCCTGCACCGTCATCACGCTGACGTGGTGGGCCACGACGTCGTGCAGCTCCCGCGCGATGCGGGAGCGCTCCTCCGCCCGGGCGGCCCTGGTGTCGGCCTCCCGCGCCCGCTCCAGCCGGTCGGCCCGCTGGACCAGCTCCGAGAGGTAGGCGCGGCGCAGCCGCAGCGCCCGGCCGCACACCCAGCACAGCAGCATGACGGCGATGACCACGACGTGGTCCGTCCAGGACGGGGTGATGATCCCGGCGAGGGCGCTCGCGAGGTAGGAGCAGAACGACACGAGGAGAGCCGCCGCGCTCAGCGTCAGCCCTCGGTAGGCGGCGACAGAGTAGAGCAGGACGAGGCCGCCGAACTCGCTCAGGCCGGGATCGTAGTGGAGCCCGTCCAGCACCGCCTGGGGGACGCAGGTGGCGACCAGCAGCACGAAAGGCCGGTCACGCCGCAGGGCCACCGGAAGCGTGCAGGCCGCCGCCAGGATCAGGTTCAGC
>NZ_JBFAOO010000399.1:0-2007 GCF_040675265.1 Microbispora sp. NPDC049633 | reverse complement strand
CGCCACCGGGTGTTCCGCGCCATACGCGCCCTGCTGGCGGCCGTCGGACCGGCCGTGCTCGTCGTCGAGGACCTGCACTGGGCCGACGACGGCACGCTCGATCTGCTGCGCTTCCTGGCCGGTCAGCCGCCGCAGGGGCTGGCGGTGGTCGCGACCTGCCGGCGCGACGGCACGGCCGGGCCGCCGCTCGGCCGGGCCTACCGGCACCAGCCGGACACGGCCAACGTGGTCGTACGGCTGGCGCCGCTGGACGTGCCGGCTGTGGCAAGCCTGGCCGGTGCGCTGCTGGAGCGGTCCGACCTGGCCCCCGGGTTCGTCGCGCGGCTGCACGAGCGCACGGCGGGCATCCCGTTCGTGGTGGAGGAGCTGGTCCGATCGCTGCCCGCCGGTCTGCCCGGCGCGGACGACCCTGACTCGCTCGACCGTGCCGTCGACCGCGCCGGCGTCCCGCTGCTGCTGCGCGAGGCCATGGCCGAGCGGATGGCGGGGCTGTCCCCGGCGGCGGCGAGCGCGGTCCGGGCGGCGGCGGTGCTGCGGCTGCCCGCGGACGAGGAGACGATCACCGCGGTCGCCGAAGGCTCCGCCGGGCTGGGCACCTCTGGGCCGGGCTCCGCCGGGCTGTCCACCCCTGAGCCAGGCTCCGCCGGCCTGGCCGAGGCGCTGCGCGCCGGGGTCCTGCACGAGCACCCGGGCGGCCGGTACGGCTTCCGCCACGCGCTCGCCCAGCAGGCCGTCTACGACGCCGTCCCCGGTCCGGAACGCCGCTCGGCGCACGTCAGGGCGATGGCCGCGCTCGCCGCCACGGACGCGCCGCCGCTGGTGCAGCTGGCCTTCCACGCCCGGCGTGCCGGGGACACCGCCGCCTGGGTGCGCCACGGGACCGCCGCCGCCCGGCAGGCCGCCGCGCTGGGCGACACCGCCCTCGCCGTCGAGGTGATCGAGGGCATGCTCGACGACCCCGCTCTCCCGGCCACCGGCCGCGGCCCGCTGGTGCTGATGCTGAGCCGCCTGGCGGCGACGGGCCTGTCGCACCAGCGGGTGGTGCGGCTGCTGCGCCAGGTGCTGCGGGGTGACTTCCTGTCCCGGGACGTGCGCGGCGAGGTGCGCCTCAACCTGGGCGTCGTCCTGTCCAACCAGGCGGGCGACGCCGCCGCGGGGCGTCCGGAGATCCTGGCGGCCCTGGCCGAGCTGGGCGACCGGCCGACGCTGGCCGCCCGCGGCTGGGCCAGCATCGCGATGCCCGAATGGGGCGTCGAGTCGCTGGCGGAGCACGCGGAGTGGATGGCCCGCGCCGAGGCGCTCGTCGCCACCGCCGACAACCCGGAGCTGTCGGCC
Organism: Microbispora sp. NPDC049633; assembly: GCF_040675265.1. NCBI lineage: Bacteria > Bacillati > Actinomycetota > Actinomycetes > Streptosporangiales > Streptosporangiaceae > Microbispora > Microbispora sp. NPDC049633. The sequence continues at coordinate 672 of NZ_JBFAOO010000399.1, read as the reverse complement.
GCGGTCCTGGCCAACCGGGCCTCCTTCGAGATGACGACCGGTTCTCCCGACGCGTTCGACGTCGCCGCCCGGCTGCCCGTCGCCGATCCGCGTCCGGCGGTCCGGCGGGAGGTCGCCAGGGCGTACTGCAACCTCCACGACTCGGCGACCACCGTGGGGCTCTACGCGGCGGCCGAGCGGTTCGCCCGGGAGGGCCGGCGGCTCGCCCTGGAGACCGGCGCGCAGTATCCCGCCTTCCTCCTCGACGCCTCCGTCATCCGCAGGGAGTGGCTCACCGGACGGTGGGACGGGCTCCGCGACCGGGCGGCGTCCCTGGGGGAGTCGGCCACGGAGACGCCGCTGATCGCGGTGGACCTCTGGCTGGTGCTCGGATCGCTGGCCCTGGCCAGGGGCGAATGGGAGGAGGCGGTCAGGCAACTCCACCGCGCCGGGCTGGACGCCCCGGACGCCCGCAACGTCCCGGTCGTGACGGCCGCCGCCGGAGGGCTCGTCGACCTGCTTCTCGCCCGCGGGACGGTGGACGAGGCGGCCGCGGAGGCCGGGCGGGCGGTCGCCCGGCTGCGCCGCAAGGGCGTGTGGGTGTGGGGGGCGAGCCTGGTCCCGGCCGCCGTCGCCGCGTTCGCCCGGGCCGGACGGCCGGGGACGGCGGCCGAGCTGGTGGACGAGTACGCC
>NZ_JBFAOO010000398.1:0-2029 GCF_040675265.1 Microbispora sp. NPDC049633 | reverse complement strand
CCGCCGCGGGCGAGCGGGTGACCGCCGTCTCCCGGCGGCCCGCCGAACTGCCCGAGGGCGTCGGGCACGTGCGGGGCGACCTGGAGGACCCCGCCGGGCTGAAGGACGCCTTCGACGGAGCGGACGCGCTGTTCCTGCTGGTGGCAGGGCAGGACCCGCGGGCGATCCTCGACGCCGCCCTGGCCGGCGGGGTGCGCCGGGTCGTCCTGCTGTCCTCCCAGGGAGCGGGGACCAGGCCGGAGTTCTACCGCCACCCCGCCGCCTTCGAGGAGGCGGTGCGCCGGTCCGGCCTGGAGTGGACCATCCTGCGTCCCGGCGGCTTCCACTCCAACGCCTACGCCTGGGCCGAGTCCGTCCGCGCGGGCCGTACCGTCGCCGCTCCGTTCGGCGACGTCGGCCTGCCGACCGTCGACCCGGGCGACATCGCCGAGGTCGCCGCGGCCGTCCTGCGCGAGGACGGGCACGCGGGCCGCGTCTACGAACTGACCGGCCCCGCGCCGACCACGCCACGGGAACGCGCGGCGGCGATCGGGGACGCGCTGGGCACGCCGGTGCGGTTCGCCGAGCAGACCCGGGAGGAGGCGCGGGCGCACATGCTCGGGTTCATGCCGGAGCAGGTGGTCGAAGGGACGCTCGCCATCCTGGGGGAGCCGCTGGAGGCCGAGCGGCGGGTCAGCGCGGACGTCGAACGCGTCCTCGGCCGCGCTCCCCGGTCCTTCGCCGACTGGGCCGTACGCAACGTGGCCGCCTTCCGGTGAGCATCGAGGCGTTCCTGGCCGAGCCGTCGGTGGCGACCCTGACCACCCTCCGCCCCGACGGCTCGCCGCACGTGGTGCCCGTGCGGTTCACCTGGGATCCCCGACCGGGCCTGGCCCGCGTGCTGACCGTGGCCTCCTCGGTCAAGGCCCGCAACCTGGCCGCCGGCTCCGGCGGCCGGGCGGCGCTCTGTCAGGTGGACGGGTTCCGCTGGGTCACGCTCGAAGGTTCCGCGACCGTGCACGACGACCCGGGCCGCGTCGGCGAGGCGGCGCGCCGCTACGCCGGGCGGTACGGCACGGCGCCGCCCAATCCACCCGGGCGGATCGTCATCGAGATCGCGGTCGATCGCATCACGAAGCTCAACCTTTGAAAGGCTCTGTCATGCCTGTTCAGCACGTCCTCGGCTCCACCATCCACTATCGGGACACCGGCTCCGGGGCGCCGATGGTCTTCCTGCACGGCAACCCCACGTCCTCCCATCTGTGGCGGCACGTCATGCCCGCTGTCGGTGAAGGCCGCCTCCTGGCTCCCGACCTGATCGGCATGGGTGAGTCCGGCAAGCCCGACATCGCCTACACGTTCGCGGATCACGCCCGCTATCTGGACGCCTGGTTCGACGCCCTCGACCTTCGCGACGTGGTCCTCGTCGGCCACGACTGGGGCGGTGCCCTGGCCTTCGACTGGGCCTCCCGTCATCCGGATCGGGTACGCGGGATCGCCGTCACCGAGACCATCGTCAAGCCGATGAGCTGGGAGGAGTTCCCCGATGGCGGCCGGGAGCTGTTCGCGGCGATCAAGACGGAGGGCGTCGGCGAGAAGATGATCCTGGACGACGACGCCTTCATCGAGGGACTGCCGGGCACCGTCGCCACCCCGATGGACCCGAGCGACCTGGCCGTCTACCGCAAGCCGTACCCGACGAGGGAGAGCCGCGTGCCGCTGCTGCGGTGGGCGCGCTCGATGCCGCTGGGCGGCGAGCCGGCCGACGTGGTGGCACGCGTGGAGGCGTACGACGTGTGGCTGGCCGCCAGCCCGGAGGTGCCGAAGCTCCTGCTCGTCTTCACGCCCGGACCCGGCACGATGATGCACCAGGACATGATCGACTGGTGCGCGGCCACCATGGCCGCCCTCGAGATCCGGCGGTTCGACGAGGTCGCGGGGCACCACACCCCCGAGGATCACCCGGAGCTGATCGGCAGGGCCGTCGCGGACTGGGCGAAGGCGCACGCGCTCCGCTGACGTCCCGCGTCCACGGACGACAAGCCGCCCC
>NZ_JBFAOO010000397.1:0-2034 GCF_040675265.1 Microbispora sp. NPDC049633 | reverse complement strand
TCGACACTGGTGGCGGTGTAGATGTAGGTCTTGCTGAAGTCGATGCAGCCGCCCCAGTAGAAGGTCTTGTTGCTCTTGCGGTAGTTCAGGAACGAAGCCCAGATGCCGTTGACGTAGGCACGGCCGCCGCTCAGGTCGTACTTGGAGCCGAAGTCCAGCTTGGGCACCGAGTGACCGGCGTACTCCCAGTTGACCAGGTCATAAGACCGCAACACCGGCGCGCCGGGCGAGTAGTGCATCGTGGAGGCCGAGTAGTAGTAGGTGTCGTCGACCCGGAAGATGTCGATGTCGGCCAGGTCCTGCCACAACACCGGGTTGGAGTACGTCGACGACGGCGGCCACGGCCCACCCGACGGATCCCCCGACGGCGAGGCCGAAGGCGATGGTGACGGTGACGGTGACGGTGAAGGCGACTGATCGGAGACGCTCCCGACGCGGACGAGCTGCCACTGCTGGTTGTTGCCGCCCCAGTCGGAGTACTGCACGATCTTGCCGCCGTCCGCGGTGGAGGCGTTCTGGACCTCGACGGCCTTGCCGCTGTTGCGGTTGATCAGCCGGACGTAGCCGCCGGAGGAGTCGGCGAGACTGAACTGCTGGTTGGTGCCGTTGTGGTCGCTCCACTGCACGATGTCGGCGCCGTCGGCGGTGGAGACGTTGTACACGTCGAGCACCTTGCCCGAGTGCCGCGACTGCAGGCGGTAGTAACCGCCGCCGGAGTCGACGAACCGCCACTGCTGGTTGTTGGCGCTGCTGCGCGTCCACTGCACGAGCGACCCGCCGTCGGCCGTGGAGAAGTTGTACACGTCCAGGGCCTTGCCGCTGTTGCGGTTGACCAACACGTACCAGGCGTTCGTGTCGACGGTCGCCGCGGATGCAGGCGCCGTCCACGCGACGGCGCCCGCGAGGACGGTCGCGAGCGCCGCCAGGAGACATGCGAAGACGGTGACCGGCGACCGTCGCCGGTCACGCGTCGCGCGAGTGGGGGGTGCGTGCATCTACTCTCCTCTGCAGGGTGGAGACACGGCCGGCGGGCGGAGACGCCCGCGATGCGCTCCATGGACTCACCGCCGGTGCGGGGGAAGCGTGTCCCCCCGCACCGGGGCGGTGTCCCGCCGGGGAAGGTGGCGGGGGTCAGCGGGCCCAGCCGCCGAGGCGGCCTGTCGTCGCCGCCCGGGTTGGAGTTACGGCCCTGGTGGTGGTGCCGCATGGCGCGGGCGGCTGAGGTCAGGGCGGCTGATGTCAGGGCACGGTGACGCCGGTGCCGGAGGTGGTCGTCGGCGACGCGGCCATGGGCGCACCGGCCCGGGAAGTCAGGCGATTCGCACCCGATATGTGAGCGCTAACAATTGCGAGCCAGTGCTCCTCTCCCATCGGCGACGGGCGTGGTGGTGGTGTAGCGGATCAAACCTGACCCCCCAAGCGGTGTCAACGCTCGCTCCCGCTCGCGTCGCGGCGCCCATGAGGGCGGGGGCGGCTCACCTGCTCCTGTCCCGGGTGTGAGAACGCCGCCCGGAGTCCGGACGCGATGAAACTTTCATCGGCTGCGGCGTCGCTTCGCCACGTGTCAGGCGCCGCAGGAAACTTACGCCGAGCCGTCATCCCTCCCACCTGTGCGCATGAATGGCCCGCACCGGAATGGTCGCGAAACTTTCTCGACATGCCCTTGACACATTTCGTGATGCTTTCCCACACTGCTCCCCAAGGCGGCTTCCTCCTGCCGGGAGCGGTGGTGCGTGGCAGGGGCCGCAGTCTCGGCGCGACGACGGATCGCGTGTGTTCTCCCGCGGGCGTCTGCCCGCGTTCCCTCATTGATCTCGCAGTGGAGGCTCAGGCATGGGCGAAAATCCCTCACCGGCCGGCCCAGTACCCGCCAGCCCAGTACCCGCCGGCCCAGTACCCGCCGGCACGGCTCGGCGCCTGTCCGGCGCGACCCGCCGGGTGCTGGTCGCCGGCGCTCTCGGCGTACTCGGCGCGGTCACCGCGCTGGCGGCGACCACGCCCGCGGGCGCCGCCGCCGGCACGCTGGGCGCGGCC
>NZ_JBFAOO010000396.1:0-2109 GCF_040675265.1 Microbispora sp. NPDC049633 | reverse complement strand
GGCCGAACTCGTACGTGGAGTTCGACGAGCTCGTCGGCCGCCTCACCGACCCGCGTGCGCACGGCGGCGACCCCGCCGGGGCGTTCCACGTCGTGGTGCCCTCCCTGCCGGGCTTCGGCTTCTCCGCGCCGCCACGCGGCGCCGGCTGGACCGCGGCGCGCGTGGCGCGGCTGTGGGCCGAGCTGATGCGCCGTCTCCGCTACGACCGGTACGGCGCGCAGGGCGGGAACTTCGGGGCCTACGTCGCCCCGGAGGTGGCCAAGGCGGCGCCGGGCAACGTGGCCGGCGTCTACATCGTCAGCGGTCTCGGCTTCCCCATCGAGAAGGACCTCCCGGAGATGACCGAGGACGAGCGGGCCGCCTATGCCCGGCTGATGGAACAGGACTGGATGAACGGCGTCGACCACCACGGGCTGCTGCGCGCGGCGCCGCAGACCTTCGCGTACGGCTGGCACGACTCACCGCTCGCGGCGCTGGCCTGGATGACCCAGAAGTTCCACGAGTTCAACGCCTCGGGCAGACCGCTGGAGCAGGTGATCGACCGGGATCTGTTCCTGACCAACGTGAGCCTGTACTGGTTCACCGGGACGTTCGGGACGTCGGCGTGGCCGTACTACGAGAGCACCGGCTTCGGCTGGCCGGAGGGCCAGACGGTCGCGCCGACCGGCGTGTACAGCGGCCCGCCCGGCATCCGCCGGCTCGCCGAACGCCACAACACCATCCTCCACTGGCCCGAGGACAACCCGGGCGGCCACCACTTCATCGCGATGGACCAGCCGGATCGCCTCGCCGCCGACATCCGCGCGTTCTTCGCCAAGGTGGGCTGACCGGGGCGGCCCGGCCGCGTCCTGTGGCGGAGGTCAGCTCACGCCCGGGATGGTGACCTTCTGCTCCTTGAACCCGTAGCCGGTCTTCGAGGCGTCGCGCTGCAGGCCCGCCATCGAGCTCTTGCCGGCGTCGACGTCGGCCTCCGTGGCGGTGCCGTCGTGCAGCTTGCCGGTCAGTGCGGAGAACTGGTTGCTCACGCCCTGGACGGCCTTGCACAACGCCGGATTCGCCGCGGCGAAACCCTTGGCGACTTTCAGCTGGTGCAGGGCGAAGGCGCCGGCGATCGCGGCCTTGGCGATCGTGCGCTTGCGTTTTTCCGCTCCGGCCTTGAAGCCGCCGCTGCGCAGTGGTTTGTAGATGTAGCGGTGGAAGGCGCCGAGGGCGAGACCCGCGTGCAGCGCGAACCGGGTCTTGGCGAACCGCTTGGCGTTGCCGCCGGTCGGGCACGGAGAGTTGTACTCGGTCTCGGTCGCGGTCGGCGTCACGAGCGCCGCGGGGCCGGCCATGGCGGCGTGCTCGGGCGCCGGGGCGGTGGTGCCGCCGCAGCCGGCGAGCAGCGCCATCGTCAGCACGGCCGCCGCCGCGATTGCGGTGACGGATCGGACAGTTCGTGCGCTCATCGTTCCCCCTATGGACGCTGTGGGCACTGGACGCTGTGACACTGGCGCCGTGGACACTGGACGCCGTGGTCGCGGCGAGTGCGCGTCCCGGGCGACGGTTGCCGCCCCGCTGCCGACTATGCGGGCTTTTGCTGGGTTGAGGCGTTTTCATGCCATGGTCGGACGGATATTTGGCCGCCGCCTCACGGTTCGCGGAGGGCCGTGCCGTCATTCACCTATCCACGGCAATGGCGGGATGGGGATTCACATCGGATTCTCCCGGTGGCGGGAGATGGGCTGGACGCATCCCCGAAGCGATTCGGACAATAAAGGAGAAACCGCTCGATCTGCCGCATCGCGGCCTGATCGGAGAGGAGAAGGGCCATGCGAGGTGGGCGATTCAGCGTGATCATCGGTTCGGCGCTGCTCGGCACGGTCGCGCTCTGGCCGGCGTCGTCGGCGTCGGCGTCCACGGGCGCCACTGATGTCGCGGTCGCGCAGGTGGCCTCCGGCAGCTCGTACACGAAGCCGAAGCCGCCCAAGTGCACCTACCGATGCACGAACCACCGGAAGTACAAATGCTGTCCCAAGTGCACGCGCGTGAAGGGGAAGTGCTGAGGGAGGTCCAGCCATGGCGGCCGGGGGGAACGCCAGGCGTTTCCTCGGCCGGCCGTGGCGCGGG
>NZ_JBFAOO010000395.1:0-2135 GCF_040675265.1 Microbispora sp. NPDC049633 | reverse complement strand
CCGGCCTGTCGGGCCAGTCCGGGCCGCCCGGGTCGGCCGGGGCCTCGCCCCTGTCGCTGCTGTCGGGGTCGCACCAGCTCAAGATCTGGTACGCGGGGGAGAACCGGTTCCGCCTCATGCTGCCGGGGGAGATGAGCGAGACCGACCTCATCGCCGACGGCGACGAGGTGTGGCTGTGGGACAGCGCCGCGAACAAGGCGACCCGCATGACCGCCCCGGCGGCCACCGGCGGCAGGCCGGACGGCGCGTTCCCGGCGCGGCCCGAGACGCCGTTCAAGACGCCGTTCGAGACGCGGTTCGCGACGCGGTTCGCGACGCCCGAGCAGGCCGCGCGGCAGGCGCTGGAGGCGGCCGGCACCGACACCGCGATCAGCGTCGGCGAGAACGTCACGGTCGCGGGCCGCGCGGCCTACCAGCTCGTGCTGACGCCCAAGGCGGCCGACTCGCTGATCAAGGACGTCCGGGTGGCGCTCGACGGTGAGAAGCTGATGCCGCTGCGCGTGCAGGTCTACGCGAAGGGCGCGGCCGAGCCGGTCTTCGAGGTCGGCTTCGAGTCCCTGTCGTTCACCCCTCCCGCCGCGGAGAACTTCTCCTTCACGCCGCCGCCCGGCGCGAAGGTCGAGGAGGGGACGGCCACGCCTCCCGCCGGGCACCGGCCGGAGGCGGCCGCCGAGGCCCGCGACCGGGGCCGCGTCGCCGGCTCGGGCTGGGACAGCGTGCTCGTCACGTCCCTGCCCGATGTCTCCGCCGAGCGATCCGGGGAGGGGGACGGCGAGCGGGACGGCGTGGATCTCGCCGCGCTGCTCGACGGCGTGCGCTCGTCGGCCACCCCGGTCAGCGGGGCGTGGGGGAGCGGCAGCCTGCTGCGCACGAAGGTGGTGTCGATCCTGATCACCGACGACGGCCGCCTGCTCGCCGGCGCCGTCACCCCGGAGGCCCTCTACCGGGCGGCGGGTGAGAAGAGATGACCGGGCCCACGCACCGCGGACGGACGGCCGGGTGGACACTCCGGTGGACGCGGTGACGGTGGGCACGCGCGCGGGGGCGCTCCGGGACGACGCCGGGGCACCCTCGCCCTCCTCCGAGGGCGCGGGCGCGCACGCCATCGTCACGTCCGGTCTCACCAAGCGCTTCCGGGGCGGGCAGGTGGCGGTCGACGGCGTCGACCTGGCGGTGCCGCGCGGCGCCGTCTTCGGCTTCCTCGGCCCCAACGGCTCGGGCAAGACCACCACGATCCGCATGCTGCTCGGCCTGGTCGCCCCGACCGCCGGCACGTGGTCGCTGCTCGGCACGCCCATGCCCGCCGGGCTGGCGCGGGCGCTGCCGCGCGTCGGCGCGGTGGTCGAGGGGCCGGCCTTCTATCCGTACCTGTCGGGCGAGGCGAACCTGCGCCGCCTCGACGCGGCCGGCCCCGGGGCCGACCCGCGTACGGCGCGGGCCAGGATCGGCGCGGCGCTGGAGCGGGTCGGGCTGACGGCGGCGGCCGGCAAGCGCTACCGGAACTACTCGCTCGGCATGCGCCAGCGCCTGGCCATCGCCGCCGCGCTGCTGGTCCCGAGGGAGCTGCTCGTGCTGGACGAGCCGACCAACGGCCTCGACCCGCAGGGCACCAGGGAAGTACGCACGCTGATCAGGAGGATCGCCGAGGACGGCACGACCGTCTTCGTCTCCTCCCACCTGCTGAGCGAGGTCGAGCAGATGTGCACCCACGTGGGCGTCATGCGCACCGGCGGGCTCGTCGCCCAGGGGCCCATCGCCGCCCTGCGCGCGTCGGGCGAACGGCCGCGCCTGCGCGTGGAGACGCCGGACGTCGGCGCGGCGGCGGCCGTGCTGTCCCGGGCCGGGCTGCGCGAGGTGCGCGCGGGGGACGGCGAGGTGACGGCGGTCGCCGGCGAGGAGGCGCCGGAACGGCTCTGCGCGCTGCTCGTCGGCGAGGGTGTGGCCGTACGCGGGTTCGGCGTGGTCAGGCCCACGCTCGAGGAGATCTTCGTCGGGCTGACGGGGGAGGGGTTCGATGTCGGTGCGTGAGAACGCGACAGCGGTGTCCGAGGCAGTGGCCGAACCGGTGGCCGAGGCCGTGTCCGAGGCCGTGTCCGAGGCCGTGTCCGAGGCGCGGCCGGGGGAGGAGGCCCGGC
>NZ_JBFAOO010000394.1:0-2139 GCF_040675265.1 Microbispora sp. NPDC049633 | reverse complement strand
GACGGCTGGCACCTGCTGGCCGGGGACGAGAGCGCGCTCCCGGCGATCGGCGCCGCCCTGGAGCGGCTTCCGGCCGGCGCGCCCGCCCGGGTGTTCGTCGAGGTGGAGGGCCCGGAGGAGGAGCAGAAGCTGTCGACCGAGGGCGACGCGGACATCGTGTGGCTGCACCGCCGCGGCGCGCAGGTGGGCGAGGCGCTGGTGCGGGCCGTGCGGGAGCTGGAGTTCCCCGAGGGCGTCGTGCACGCCTTCGTCCACGGGGAGGCGGCCTTCGTCAAGGAACTGCGGCGCTACCTGCGGGTGGAGCGCGGCCTTCCGCTGGAGTGGTTGTCGATCTCCGGCTACTGGCGGCGGGGCCGTGACGAGGACGGCTGGCAGTCCTCCAAGCGCGACTGGAACCGCCAGATCGAGGAAGAGGAGTCCGCCGCCCTCGGCGGCTGACCCAGGCCGCCGCCGTACGAGCCCGGGCTACCCGCCGAGGACGCGGCGCAGCCAGCGCAGCCGGGCGGCGCGTGCGTCCCGCGAGACGGCCGCCTGCGGGACCATGAGATCGAAGCCGTGGAACCCGCCCGGCCACACGTGCAGCTCCGCGCTGCCCCCGGCCCGCCAGATCGCGGCGGCGTACGCCACGTCCTCGTCGCGGAACGTCTCGGCCGAGCCGACGTCGATGAAGGCCGGCGGCAGCCCGGACAGGTCGGCGGCGCGGGCCGGAGCGGCGTAGGGGGACACGCTCGGGCCGCCGCGGGCGTCGCCGAGCAGCGCGCTCCACCCGGTCTCGTTCGCGGTGCGGTCCCAGACGCCGGATCCGGCCATCTGGTGGGACGACGGGGTGTCGTTGCGGTCGTCGAGCATGGGACACATGAGCATCTGCCCGGCCAGGGCGGGGCCGCCGCGGTCGCGGGCCATGAGCGCCAGCGCCGCGGCCAGCCCGCCGCCCGCGCTCGCCCCGGCGACGATGATGCGCTCCGGGTCGACGCCCAGCTCGGCGGCGTGGGCGGCGGTCCACGCCAGGCCCGCGTAGCAGTCCTCGACCGGCGCCGGGTGGGGGTGCTCGGGCGCCAGCCGATATTCCACGGACACGACGACGAGCCGGAGCTCCTGCGCCCAGTCGAGCACGCCGTCGAGCCCCACGCGGTTGTCGCCGATGATCATCCCGCCGCCGTGCGCGTGGTAGACGGCGGCGAGTGGCGTGGTGGCGCCCGCCGGACGGCAGACGAGCAGGGAGACGTCGGGCGCGCCGGCCGGGCCGGGCACCGCCCGCTCCTCCACCTCGAAGGCGCCGCCACGGCTGAGCGCCTCGTCGGGCAGGCTGGGACCGTTCGCCATGCCCGCCCGCAGGAGCGGGATCATTTCCGGAGTCAGCGACGGGGGCAACGTCTCGCCGAACGCGGCGAGCGCGGCGGCCAGCTCCGGGTCGAAGGGCGGCGGGGTGGTGGGAGAAGTGCTGCTCAAGGGGACTCCGTATCGTGACTGGTCCGTGTCGGCCATCGTGCGGGACACGGCGGCGGCGATTCCAGCGCCACCCGGCGGCCACTACCCGCCGTCCGGGGGTCCGAGCGGCGGCGGCGCGTTTTAGATCCGCGTTATCCGCTCGCGGTTATGGTGACGCCCGACGACGTCTCGGGGAGCGGTCTCGGGAGTGCCCATGTCACAGCGAAAGGTCAAGCGTGTGCGCGCCGCCATGCGGCGCGAGGAGGCCAGGCGGCGCGAGGAGCGTAGGCGGCTGGTGCGGAAGATCACCTACGCCGCGGCCGCCGTCGTGACGGTGGTGGCCGTGGCGACGGGGGTGCTGGTGTTCACCACCGTCGGCGCGACGAACACGGCCACGCCCGCGGCGGACGCCTCGCCACCGCCGTCGACGGCGGGACCCGTCAAGCCGTCGGCCACGCCGTCGGATGCCGCCTCGCCGAAGGCGGCGACGTCTGCCGCCCGATGAGGACGGGAAGGTTCACGGACGGTGCTCCGGGCCGACGATGGGCGTGCGCAGCCGTCGGCCAGGTCGCCCACCTCGTCGGCGGTGGCCAGCGGGCCCATGGGTCCGCTGCGGTCGGCGTTCTTGCCCAGCGTCCACTGCGCGGTGAGCTTCTGCGCGGCGCGGGCGGTGAGGCCGTTGAAGGCGGCGTAGCCGAGCACGGACGCCGC
>NZ_JBFAOO010000393.1:0-2161 GCF_040675265.1 Microbispora sp. NPDC049633 | reverse complement strand
GTGGACGCGGCGTGCCACGCCGCCCCGCCCTGCCCCGGCGGCGCCGCGGGCGGCTCCTGCCGCAGCCCGGCGAGCCGGTCGCCGGCGTCGGCGATCCCGCGGTCCTCCCGCGCGACCGCACCGCCGGCCGTGCCGGCCGTGCCGGAGGTGACGGCGGGGGCGACCTTGGTGGTGCCGTCCTTGTCGTCCTTGCCGTCCTTCTCGTCCTTGCTGTCCTTGTCGTCCGCCGCCGGGTCGCCGTCGCCGGAGGGCGTCGTACGGGCGGGCGGGGCGGCCTGCACGCCGGTCTCCGGCATGGGCGCCGGGGCGTCCTCCTCCGCCCGAGGGGGCGCGGGGTCGTCCTGGACGACGGGGATGGGCGAGGTGATCTCACCGGGGCCCGCGGCCGCGTCGCCGGGCTCCACGGGCTCCGCGGGCTCCACGGGTGGCGCGGGCGGCGCGGGCGGCGCGGGACGCTCGGCGCGCCGCGCCGGGGACTCCGGCGGGGAGGAGGACACGGGCGGGTACGGCGCCGAGCCCCGGGGCGCCTTGCCCTCGGCCGCCGCTGCGGGCCGGGACGGCGGCGGGGCCGGCGGGGCCAGGTCTCGCGACGCCCGCTTGAGCAGACGGGTCAGCTCCTCGTAACCGGGCCGGTCCGCGGGCTCCTTGCCGAGCATCCGCAGCAGCACGGGACCGAGCGCGCCCGCGCGCCGCGGCGGGGCGGGGTCCTCGTTCAGCACGGCGTGCATGGTGGCCATCGCCATGCCGCGGTCGTGCGGGGGCTTGCCCTCGACCGCCGTGTAGAGCGTGGCGCCCAGCGACCACAGGTCCGACTCGCGCTGCGCGGCCTCGCCGCGGAGCCGTTCCGGGGCGATGAAGGCGGGAGTGCCGACCAGGCCGGTGCGGGTCATCGTGGAGTCGGCTTCGAGCCGGGCGATGCCGAAGTCGGTCAGGACCACCCGGCCGTCGTCGGTGAGCAGCACGTTCTCGGGTTTGACGTCGCGGTGCAGCACGCCCTGCCGATGCGCGGCGCGCAGCGCGTCCAGGATCTGCAGCCCGATCTCGACGGTCCGCTCGGGGGACAGCGGGCCGTCCTCCCTGATCACCTGCCCGAGCGAGCGGGACGGCACCAGCTGCATGATGATCCAGGGCCGGTCGTCCTCCTCGATCACGTCGTGGACGACCACCACGTTCGGGTGGGTGAGGCGCCCGGCGGCCCGGGCCTCGCGCATGGTCCGGCGGTTGAGGTCGCTGAGCTCGTCGCCCATGGCACTGTCGTAGCGGACCTCCTTCACCGCGACCGCGCGGTCCAGCAACTCGTCGTGGGCGCGCCAGACGACGCCCATGCCACCCCGGCCGATCGGCTCCACCAACTGGTACCGGCCTCCGACGAGCCGGCCTTCCGCACGCGACACTCGAACCCCTTCCTGGACTCATGAATCGTCCCACGGATGGCAAAGGGATCAACCGCGTCCATCGCCGACGATCCCGAAATCCGAGACAGATCGGTTCGAGTCGTGGCCCGTCGCTGCTAAGGTCCTAGTTATGGGTACGTACAGCTCGTTTACGAGGCCGGCTCCGGGAGGGCCGGTCGCGTGACGATGAGCTAGCGACCATCCGGAGCCGGCTTGAGGCAGGGACGCCAGCGTCTCTGCCTTTTTCGTTTCGCACGTCCGGTTTTCGCACGCGGCCACGGAGGAACCCACATGTCGAAGGCAGCCCAACTCGACCGCGACGCCGTGCGGATCGGTGATCTCGTGATCGGCGACGGGCTACCCGTGGTGGTCGTCGGCGGTCAGGACGCCCGCTGGCTGCGCCTGCGCGGCGACGGCGGCCCGCCCGGTGAGGTCGCGGTCGCCGAGGCCAGGGCGAGCTGGGCGGGCCCGCTGCTGGTGGAGCCCGCCTCGGTCGCCGACCTGCCCGCCGTGGCCCGGCACGCCGACGGAGTGGTGGCCGGGGCGGCCTGGGCGTGCGATCCCGGCCTCGTCCGCGCCGCGGCCCGGCTCGGGTTGCCCGTCGTCCTGCAGCGGGGCGTCGTGGGCGGGCGGACGGCGACACTGGAGGAGTGGCTGACCGCGGTGGACGACTGCGCCGCCGAGGGCAACGAGGCGATCGTGCTCTGCGAGAGCGGCGGGCGCGCGGAGCCGGAGGACGCCGCCCCCGACCTCGGGCTCATGCGCGC
>NZ_JBFAOO010000392.1:0-2194 GCF_040675265.1 Microbispora sp. NPDC049633 | reverse complement strand
AGCCGCCTCCGCCAGCGCGAGCAGCGCGCCGAGGACGCGGGCGACCGCCTTGTCCCGTTCGCCGGCGGTCTCCTCCAGCTCCGCGCGTTCCCGCGCGAAGAGCCGTACGAGGCCGGGGAGGCGGTAGCGTGACCGACCGTTCCCGTCGCCGCCCGCGCAGCTGAGGAGCTGGGCGTCGACGAGCAGGTCGGCGCATGTCTCGGCATCGCGCACCGGCACGTCGAGGGCCGCGGCGAGCATCCAGGCGGCGAGATCGGGGACGTCGAGCAGGCCGAGCATCCGCAGCGCCCGGCGGGCGGTCTCGCCGAGCCGGTCGTAGTCGGCGGCCAGCCCGGCCCGGACCGACAGGTCGCCGACGGCGAGCTCGTCCAGGCGCCGCCGCTCCTCCCGCAGGCGATCCGCCAGGTGTCCGAGGTGCCAGTGCTCGCGCAGCGCCAGTTTCGCCCCGGCGATCCGTATCGCCAGAGGCAGGTGACCGCAGAGCCGGACGATCTCGGCCGCGACCGCGGGCCGCGCCGCCACCCGGTCCGGCCCGGCGACGCGCGCGAGCAACTCGGACGCGCATGCCGGGTCGAGCGGGCCGACGCGTACGGCGCGGGCGCTGAGCCCCGCCAGGGCGCGCCTGCCCGTCACCAGCACGGCGCAGCCCGGGCCGCCCGGCAGGAGCGGCCTGACCTGCTCCTCGCCCGCGGCGTCGTCGAGCACGACCAGCACGCGGCGATCGGCCAGAAGGGTGCGGAACAGCTCGACGCGCTCCTCGGTCCCGTCCGGCACCGCCCGCGCGTCCGCGCCGAGGGCGATCAGGAACCGCGCCAGGGTCTCGGCCGGTTCGGCCGGTCGCGGGGCGGTCCCGCGCAGGTCGGCGTAGAGCCGGCCGTCGGGGAACGTCTCCCGCAGGCGGTGCGCGACGTGGACCGCGAGCGTCGTCTTGCCGGCGCCCGCCCCGCCGTACAGCGTCACCACCGGCGTCGCGGACGTGTGCCCGCCTTCACCGGTCAGCCACAGCCGCAGCGACTCCACCGTCTCCCGGCGGCCGGTGAAGTCGGCGATGTCCGGTGGCAGATGGCACGGCACGGTCGTCGCGGCCTCCGCCCGGCGCTCCTCCGCGTCGCTCCCGGCGTCGTCGCCGGCGCCGCACAGGGGGTACGCGCCGTGCTCGTCCGCGCAGGCCGTCCCCTCCGCCCCGAGGATCTCGTCGATGATCGGGCCGGTCGCCTCGTCCCGCAGGACCGCCTCGTGAACCCGCCGCAGCAACCGGCCGGGTTCCACGCCGAGCTCCTCGCCGAGCACGGTCCGCGTCCGCCGGTAGACCCCCAGCGCCTCGGCCTGGCGTCCGGCCCGGCTCAGCGCCAGCATCAGGCAGGCGTGCAGCCGCTCCCGGTACGGATGCAGCCCGGCCGTCTCGGTCAGGCCGGTCACCAGCTCCGCGTGGCGGCCGCGGGCGAGATCGACGACGGCCAGTTCCTCACAGGCCAGCAGCCGCTCCTCCTCCAGCCGCCGGGCCTCGTCGGCCACCGGCGCCACGTCCCCGGCGTCGGCGTAGGCGGGGCCCCGCCACAGGCCGAGCGCACGGTCGAACAGCATGCCCGCCGTCGCCAGATCGGCGTTCCTCCTGGCGGCCCGCCCCGCCGCCGCCAGCTCCCGGAAGCGCAGCGCGTCCAGTTCCGGCGGCAGTACGGCGACCGCGTAACCGCCGGTCCCGTGCACGACGCGGTCGCGCTCCCCCATCGCCCGCCTCAGCCGCAGCACGTATATCTGCAGGGTCTTGTGCGCGCTGCGCGGCGGCGTGCTCCCCCACAGCGCCTCGATCAGCGCCGGCACCGCCACAGGCCTGCCCGGCGTACACAGCAGGGCCGCCAGCAGGCGGCGCAGCATCGCCGCGCCCAGCGGAACAGGCGTCCCTTCGCGGCTCATCCGCAGCGGCCCGAGAACGTCGAACTCGAACACCGTCACCCCCGGCGAGGCCGGTCGCCCTGGCGGGCCTCGGTGGGCCGGGGTGCCCGCCGACTCCTCCCCGGCCATGCCCTGCCCTGGCGGCCCCCGTCGCATGGTCTCCTTCTGCGGGCTCTTCCGAGCGTCGAAGAGGCCGGTATACGCGAGGTATATGCCCTGGGAGCGGCCCTGGGAGCGGCGGGGGCGGCCGGGCCCCCCGGGGGGGGGCCCCCGGGCGGGGGGGGGGGGGGTGGGGGGGGGG
>NZ_JBFAOO010000391.1:0-2206 GCF_040675265.1 Microbispora sp. NPDC049633 | reverse complement strand
TCGATGTTGCACGAGCCGAGTAGCTGCCGGACGTACCATTCGCCGCGGGTCTCGTTCTCGAGCCGGTCCTCGGTGAAGACCTGCGAGCCCTCCGGCGCTCACGGCGAGCCCGAGCGTGACACCGGCCGCGGTGCCCGGCCGGTTCGGCAGGTAGTCCTGGCCCAGCTTGACCAGCACGGCGAACGGGATGTTGATCGCGATGCCCGCCGGCACGGCGAACAGCAGCGGCAGGTAGGGCCCCGGGAGCAGACGCAGCCCGGCGAGCGCGGGGATGACCAGCAGGCCGCCGATCCGCACCGTGCGCACGAGCCCGATCCGGTCGGCGAGCCGCCCCCCGATCAGGGTGCCCGCGACGCCGCCGACCAGGAAACAGGCCAGTGCCGCGCCCGCGAGACCGCGGCCGGCGCCCAGGTGCTCGATCCAGAACAGCTCGATGAAGGTGAGGACGCCGAGGAACGCCACCGACCTGACGACCGCGACGCCGGTGAGGACCATGAAGGGCGCCCACCTGTCGGCGCCGGAGCGGGTGCCCGTCACGGCCGCCCGGGCCGGGGGGCGATTCCTGAGCAGCACGAACGCGGCGAGCAGGGCCGGCGGGATGAACAGCGCGGTCGCGCCGACGCCCATCGCGATGAGGGCGGGCGTGGCCAGCACCGGCGCGAGGAGGAAGCCGACGCTGCCGCCCGCAGCGAAGAGACTCATGGCCGCGGCGCTGTCTCCCGCCGCCTCCCTCGCCCCCTTGCCCGCCGCCGGGTGGAACATGGCCACCCCGAGCCCGGACAGCAGGACGAGGGTCCAGACCGCGGCGTACGGCTCCACCAGCCCGGACAGCCCGAGGCCGAGCCCGGCCAGCGCGACGCCGGCGGCGGCCAGCCAGCCCAGGCGGAACCGGTCGACCGCCAAACCGATGAACGGCTGCGGGATCGAACTGCCCAGGGCCGCGGCCAGCGTCAGCCCGGAGGCCGCCACGTAGCCGTAGTGCCGGTCGAGCACGAAATAGGGCAAACAGGCCGGCACCAGTCCCTGGTACAGGTCGTCGATGGCGTGCGCGGCCGCCCACAGCCACATGCGCCGCCACGCGGACGTCGCCCGTGCCGCCCGTGCGGTTGTCTGTGTCACCGATCGTCTCCTCGAGAGGCTCCGTCGAGCATCCCGGAGGACCGAGTCGGCGAACTATCGATACTCTGCCGATCCATGTCGGAAACCCGCCATCCGCAGGGCAGCGGAGCCTCCCGCGTGCCCCTGGCCCACCGCCAGCGCCTCGACTGGCACGACCACACCTCGCACCAGCTCATCCATCCGCACCGCGGGGTGCTGCGGATCTCGACCCCGGTCGGTGAGTGGGTGGTGCCACCGCATCGGGGCGTGTGGATCCCGGCCGGGGTGGCGCACGCGCACGAGGCGTACGGGCCGACCGAGATGCGGGCGCTGCTCTTCGACCCGCCGGTCAACCCGCTGCGGCTGGACCGGCCCACGGTCCTGGCGATCACGCCGCTGCTGCGGGAGGTGGTGGTCGCCCTGACCGGCGACGACGAGCCGGCCGCGCGGCAGCGGGCCAACCTGGAGCGCGTGCTGCTCGACCAGCTCCGCGAGGTCGAGGCGCTGCGGCTGTGCCTGCCGACGCCGTCCGATCCGCGGCTGCGCGACGTGGCCGCGATCCTGGAGGCGGATCCGGCGGACGGCCGGACGCTCGCCGCGCTCGGCGCGGTCGTGGGCGCGTCCGAACGCACGCTCAGCAGGCTGTTCCGAGCGGAGACCGGCATGAGCTTCCCGCAGTGGCGGACCCAGCTGCGGCTGCATCACGCGCTCATCCTGCTGGCCGGCGGCCGTTCGGTGACCTCGACGGCCGCCGCCTGCGGCTACAGCGGCCCGAGCGCGTTCATCCAGTCGTTCAAGCACGCCTTCGGCACGACCCCGCACGCGTACGTGCGCGCGTGAGGCGGCCGGCTACGGCCGGGTGAGCACCACGTATCCGGCCTCCCGGAACACCACCCGGTAGCCCCGCTCACGCAGGGCCTCGACCCGGGCGATCTGTGAGTGGACCGAGCCGAAGGGGAAGGCCCTGGCACCCACGTCGGCGGCGACCCACGGCGCCCCGCGCGGCGTGCGGTCCCACAGCAGGGTCCGCGTACGCGGCGACAGGGCCGGGGCGAGGGAGTCGGCCGCCTCGACCAGCGCGCCGTCCGGCACGGCCGCGACGGCCCGC
>NZ_JBFAOO010000390.1:0-2305 GCF_040675265.1 Microbispora sp. NPDC049633 | reverse complement strand
AGTGCGACGTCACCGTGGCCGTGCTCGACACCGGGCTGGCGCCGCATCCGTGGCTCGCGCGGTGGTACAGCGACGACATCGCCGAGACGCCCGACGCGGACGGCGACGGGGCGCGCGACCGGCAGGCCGGGCACGGGACGTTCGTGGCAGGGCTGATCCTGCGGCAGGCGCCCGGCGTCCGGCTGCGCGTCCTGCGCCTCCTCGACAGCGACGGCGTGAGCGACGAGGCGGCGCTGCTGCGCGCGCTCGCCACACTGCGCGGCGCGCGCGCCGACGTCGTCAACCTCTCCTTCGGCGGCCACACCTTCGACGACGCGCCGCCTCTCGGGCTGGCCGAGGCGCTCGCGGGTTTTCCCGCCGTGGTCGCGTGCGCGGGCAACACGGCGTCGCCGCGTCCCTTCTGGCCCGCGGCCCTGCCGGGCGTCATCGCGGTCGGCGCGCTCGACGGGGACGCCAGGGCCGAATTCTCCGCGTACGGCCCGTGGGTGGACGTCTGGGCTCCGGGTGTCGATCTGACCAGCAGCTTCCTCGAATACGGGGACTTCCGCGGCTACGCGACCTGGAGCGGCACGTCGTTCGCGGCCGCCCTCGTCACCGGCGCGCTCGCCCGCCTGTGCCGGGAGGCGCCGCCGGACCGGGCCGTACGACGCCTGCTCGGCGGCGGGCGGCGCATCGCCGATCTCGGGGTGGTCGTGGCGAGCGGGGATCGATAGGGTTCCGTCACGAAAAGCATCTCCCCGAGCGCACAGAGTGACGAATGCCGACAGACAACTCGTTCGCCATTATCGACCAGGCCGCCTGGGAGGACCTGGTCGCCCGCTTCGACGGCAGGATGTGGGCGGTCGCCCGGGCGTTCGGGCTGAGCGCCGCCGACGCCGCCGACGCCGTGCAGGGCGCCTGGCTCCGGCTCGTGGAGAACGCGGACGCCATCCGCGACCCCGGGCGGATCGGCGCGTGGCTCGTCACCACGACGCGGCACGAGGCGGCCCGGCTCAGCCGCAGGGCCCGCGGAGAGGTGGCCTCCGACCTGGACGTGCCGGACACGGCGCTCCCCGATCCGACGGCGGCGGTGGTGGTGGACGCCGACTTCGGCAGGCAGGTGTGGCGCAGACTCGACCTGCTCGGCGAGCCGTGCCGGTCGCTCATCCGCCTCTACGTGCTCCACCCCGAGGCGAGGTACGCCCAGATAGCGGTCCGGCTCGACCTGCCGGTCGGCAGCATCGGCCCCACCCGGGCCCGCTGCATGGCGCGCCTGCGCGCCCTCGTCGAGGAGGAGGCCCGGTGAGGGAGGAATATCTGCTGGCGGCCCTGCGGATGGGAGCGGGCGCCGATCCGGTGCCCGAAGGCGTGTCGGCCTCCGCCCGAGCGATCTTCGCCCTGCGGGTTCCCGGGGGCGTGCCGGCCGGGCCGGTCGACGTCGCCGCGCCTTCGGGGGCCCGCTCCGCGGACGGGACGGCGCAGGCCGGCGTCCGCAGGTTCAGCGCGGACGGCCTGGTCATCGACGTCGAGACGGCCGTCAGCGGCGGGCGGATGGAGGTGGCCGGTCAGGTGTCCCCCGCCCCCGGCCCGGACGCCAGGATCGAGGTGCGCACCCCGCATATCGGCAAGGTCCGCGTGCCCTCCGGCAGCGGTCATTTCGCGGTGGCCGGCCTGCCGCCGGGATGGGTCAGCGTGGTCTGCCACCGGCCCGGCCACGCGCCCGTCTTCACCCGCTGGATCCACGTACGCCCATGACCCCGTTGGCCAGGGCCGAGGCCGCCGTGCGCCTGTCCGGGACCGACCCCCGGCTGGCACTCGCGGAGGCGAGAGCCGTACTGGACCTGACCGGGCGGCCGGGACCCGCGGGCGCGTACGGCGAGGCGGCCTCGGTGGCGCTGCGCGCGGCGGCGCTCGCGGCCCGCGAACTGGGCGACCTCGAACTCGCCGGGGAGCGGCTGGAGGAGGCGATCGCGGCGGGGCACGGGTTCCCGCGCCGCGTGGCGCAGGCCCGGATGTCGCTCGTCACGGTCCGGGCCCAGCTGGGCGACCCGGAGGGCGGGCTGCGCCTCGCCGACCTCGCCGAGCGGGATCTCGCGGGGAAGGACCTGGCCAGGCTCGGCGTGCAGCGGTCGGTCGCCCTGATCCTGCTGGGACGGCACGCGGAGGCCGTCCGGCACTGCGACCGGGCGATCGGCCTGCTGGACGACGATCCCCGCTTCCGGGCGGGCGGGCTGCTGAACCGCGGCCTCGCCCACACCTACCTCGAACGGCACGGCGAGGCCGAGGCCGACCTGGCCGAATGCGCCCGGGTCGCGAGGTCGGCGGG
>NZ_JBFAOO010000389.1:0-2327 GCF_040675265.1 Microbispora sp. NPDC049633 | reverse complement strand
GGCGGGCGCCCGGGGGCCCGGCCCCCCCCCCCCTGCCGCCCCCGCCCCGCGCCCCCCCGGGGGGGGGGGCCCCGGGCCGGGCGGTGGGTCACGCCGCCGACACGTGCGGCAGCACCTCGGCCGCGATCAGCTCCAGGTGCTCCAGGTCGTGCATGTCGAGGACCTGGAGGTAGAGCCGCTCGGCGCCCATCTCGGCGAACCGGCCGATCTTGTCCACGATCTCCTGCGGCGTGCCCGCCAGCCCGTTGACGCGCAGCTCGTCGACCTCGCGGCCGATGTTGGCGGCCCGCCGGGCGACCTCCGCCTCGTCCCGCCCGGCGCAGACGACCTGCGCCGCCGACAGCAGGACGGTCTCCCGCCCCGCGTCGTCGCACGCCCGCCTGACCCGGTCGAAGGCCGCGGCGGTGTCCTCGGGCAGGTGGAACGGCACGTTGTACTCGTCGGCGAACCGCGCGACGAGCCGCGGCGTGCGCTTGGCGCCCCCGCCGCCGATGATGACGGGCGGCCGGGGCCGCTGCGCCGGCTTGGGCAGCGCCGGGGAGTCGGCCAGCCGGTAGTGCGCGCCCTCGAACGAGAACGGCTTGGCCGCCGCCCACAGCCCGGTCACGATCTCGAGCTGCTCCTCCAGGCGCTCGAACCGCTCCCCGAGGGAGGGGAACGGAATCCCGTACGCCGTGTGCTCCTCCTCGAACCAGCCGGTGCCGAGGCCCAGCTCCACACGACCGCCGCTCATCTGGTCCACCTGGGCGACGCTGATCGCCAGCGGCCCGGGCAACCGGAACGTCGCGGCGCTCACCAGCGTCCCGAGCCGGATGGTCGAGGTCTCCCTCGCCAGGCCCGCCAGAGTGATCCACGCGTCGGTGGGGCCGGGGGCGGGATCGCCGTCACCCATCCGCAAGTAGTGGTCAGACCGGAAAAACGCGTCGAATCCGAGCCGCTCGGCGGCCTGCGCCACCTTGAGCTGATCGTCGTAACTCGCCCCTTGCTGGGGTTCGGTGAAGATCCTCAATTTCATCCGTCCATTATCCCCTCCCCCGGGCCCGCGGCTTGCTAGAGTGCGAGCCGCCTGTGCGCTCCGTGGTCGTATCGCAACTCAGGGTGGTGAGCGTGGACTCCGCACGTCATTCCCGCGAAGCGGGCCGCCCCTCGCGATCCCTCGTCCTCCTGGCGTCGGCCGCGCTCGTCGCGGGCACCGGCGCGGCGCTGTGGGCCCTGCCCCCGGCCCCGCCCGGCGGGTGGAACGTCGCGTCCGGTCTCGCGGCCGGGACCGGGCCGCCCACCGATGCGCGGACCCCGGCCTCCGCCACACCCGAGACGCTGGTCGCCGCGCGCCAGACGGTCACGGCGTCACCCGCACCGCCCGCCGTTCCCCTCGCCGGCGGGCCCGCGGCCCGTTACCGGGGCTTCCTCGACGCCGCCGGCAGGCCGCACCCCGAACTGCTGGAGGCGGGCGTGCGGTCCTTCACCATCGGCCACGTCGTCGCCGGTCCCGGCGGGTGCGCTCCGCACTGGGCAGGGGTGCGGCCGCGCGGCGGGGAGCCAGTCGCCGCGCGGATCGGACGGCTGCGCGCCGAGGGCGGCGAGGTGTGGCCGGCGTTCGGCGGGCCGTACGGGCAGGAGCTGTCGGCCACGTGCGAGGACCCGGCGCGGCTGCTCGCGGCCTACCGGCGGGTGGTCGCCGCGCTGGCCCCTCCCGGCGTCGACTTCGAGCCCGCGGATCCGGCGGATTCGCCCGGGGAGCCGGAATGGACCGGCACGACGGACCCGGATGGGGAGGCGGCCGCCCGCCGCCGCGCCGCCGTACTCGCCCGCCTGCAGCACGAGGCGCGGACCAGGCAGAGATCGACCGGCGAGGCCGGCTCGCTGCGGGTGACCTTCACGCTTCCCGCCTCTCGGGACGGCCTGAGGCCGGCCGACCGGGAGGCGTTGCGGATCACCCGGGAGGCGGGTGTGGAGATCGAGTCGGTCGGCCTGCTCGTGCCGATGGACCCCGGCCCCACCGCGCTCCACGGCCTGGCCGTGGCGGCCCGCGCGGCGCGCCCGCAGATCGCGGCCGCGTTGGGCGTCCCGCCCGACGCGGCGTGGCGGCGCATGGGGCTGGTGCCCGTCCTCGCCGGCTCCGGCGACCTGGGGCCGGGCGACGCGGTGCGGCTGGCGGCGTTCCGGGCCCGCAACGGCCTGGCCTGGCTGTCGCTGCGCGGCGCCAGACCGGCCGACGACGTCGTACGGATCCTGGCCCGGCCGTCGCACCACGACGCCGGTGCCGCCCGGCCCGAGGCCGTGCCCGGCGACCGCGGCGTCCACCCCTGGTGAACGCTGTTGCCGAC
>NZ_JBFAOO010000388.1:0-2443 GCF_040675265.1 Microbispora sp. NPDC049633 | reverse complement strand
CTGCGCGTGCTCGCGAACACCCGTGACGAGAGCGCCGCCAAGGTGCCGGCTGTCCTGTGCCGGGCTGTCCCGCACCCGGTGCGCCGCCGGTGCCGGGGAGGCCGCCCGCGCCGGGGTCGCCCGTGCCGCCGGACCCGTCCGCACCGCCGCCCCCGGAGCCGGTGCCACCGCCGCCCGTGCCGCCGCCGCCGGAGCCCGAACCGTCCGTGCCCCCGGAACCGCCGCCCGAGTGGCCGCCTCCACCGGATCCCGAGCCGCCGGAGCCGGACCCGGTCGAGCCCGAGCCGGTCGTGCCGTCACCGTACGAGCCGCCGTGCCACACGCCGTCGGAGGTCGTGGTGGGCGCGCCCGTCCCGCCCACGCGGATGCGCGGGGAGTTCTCGAGGTCGATGTGCAGCGGCTCGATGGCGGGCAGCTCGAAGGCCAGCCCCTCGGCGAAGGCGTTGTTCGCCTCCTGGATCTGCTGGTTGAGCTTGCGGAAGTGGGCCCTCGCCGCCTCGTCCCCGGTGAGGTAGGGCGCGGGGCCGGGAGAGGGGGAGGGCGTGGGGAAGCTCCGGGGCGAGGCGGAGGGGGAGGACGAAGGGGAAGGGATGGGGGAGGGGGTCCCGCTCGTGCCGCCGCCCGCGCCCTGGTCCGAACCGCCCGGGGCGGCCGGGAAGTTCGTCTTCGCGTCGCCGACCACGTCCGCGTACCAGGACATCGCCGCCCCGCTCGCGGTCATGGCGTCGCCGAGCGCGCCCGCCGTGGCGTAGAGCGCGCGCAGGGCGGACTGCACCTGCTCGGCGGCGGGACCGCGCCAGACGGAGGCCAGTTCCTTGGCGGTCCTGCTCAGGGCCGCCTGGATGCCCATCTCGGACGGCCCGTTGCCGCCGACCTTCCCGCCCACCAGGTCGGCGGCGTCGATGAACGCCCGACCGGCCCGGCGGACCGCGTCGGGACTCGCGGCGTCCAGCTTCTGCTTGATCTGCTCCCGGGAGAGGTTCTCCGGGTCGAGCCCGTCGAGGCTCGCGTACACCTTGATCGGCTCCCAGCCGGCTTCGGCCCCCATCGTGATCTTTCCCCTTGCCCTCGGCGGCTCACGCGCTGCTGCTCTTGTGGCCCTTCTCGTAGTTCACGACGGCTTGCTCCACCGCGCTCACCATCGCCTCGATGCGGTCGATCAGCAGCTGATACTTGCCGCTGAGCACCTCGTGGGCCTGCTCGGCGTTCAACCCGAAATACTTCGCCGCCTCCCACGGTCCGGTCTCCGCGGGGCCGACGTTGGTCAGTCCCTGGACCTCGCCCGCGGTCCCCGGGCCGCTCCAGGTGGCGCTCATGCTGGCGGGGGCGCGTCCGCGCAGCGTGCCGAGCTCGTCCCGCAGCCCCTTGAGGATCTGCCGGACCCGTGTGTGGTCGATGTACACATCGGCCGGACCACCGTCGAGACCCGGCCAGCTCTCCGGCATCCTCAGCTTCGGCGGCGGAGATCCGCCGTCGGGCGCGTAGCTCATTTCGCCTCCCTCGCCTTATGCCTTGTCGATGCGCGCGGACGTGGTCTGCTGGTCGCTGACGAAGAAGTCCTCGTCTTCGAGCAGCCAGGTGGTGCGCTCGCGCTCCTGGCGCTCGCCGCCCCCACTCGCGCCGTGCGGGGCCATCGGGACCATGCCGTTGCCCGCGGCGGCGCGTGACGCCGCCCCGTTGACGCCCACACCCCCGGCGCCGATGCCCGGGCCCGCGCCGGAACCGCCGCCCGCGCCGTAGCCTCCACCGCCGTACCCGGTGCCGGGGCCCGAGCCGGCGGCGCCGGTCAGGCCGTTGGGGACGGCGGTCTGCGGGGTGTGGCCGGAAAGGCTGGTGCCGCCGAGCCCGGAGTCGTCCAGCCGCGCGCCGTCGGCACCCGCGCCGGTCGATCCGGGAGCGCCGACGCCGCCGTTCAGCCCAGCGTTCAGCCCACTGTTCAGGCCGCCGCCGAGCCCGTTGCCCGGGCCCGTGCCGTCCAGTCCCGTGCCGTCCGGGCCCGTGCCGATCCCGCCGCCCGGGCCGCCCGGCCCGTACGGATCGCCCGTGCCGTTCCAGCCGGGGAAGCCGCCGTCGCCGAGGCCGTTCGGGCCGGAGCCCGTGCCGAGGTCGCCGAGCGAGGCGGGGTTCTGCCAGCCACGCACGTCCGTGGGGACCGATCCGCTCGGGAGGGTCGTTCCCGGACCGGACATCGGGTCGTACGACGGGGGTGTCATGTCGAACTTCGGCACGTCGGTGTCGAGCGACTCGGGGAAGAGGGCGTTGGCGGCCTGCGTCGCCTGCGAGAGCTTCTTGAGGTGCTCCTCGGCCGCCTTCATGTCCTTCTCCTCCTTCGACTCTCCGAAGAGGTTGAGGAAGGGACCGTCGCCGAAGGCCGAGCCGATCGCGCCGGCCAGGCCGCCGACGATGAACCCGCCCACGCCGCCGATGACCGCGCCGGGGATGG
>NZ_JBFAOO010000387.1:0-2461 GCF_040675265.1 Microbispora sp. NPDC049633 | reverse complement strand
TTCGGTGGTGTCTTTCGGTGTGGTCCTCTCCCGACCTCGCCCCGCCCCCCCCCCCCCCGCCGGCCTCGGCGGCCCCGGGCCCCGGGCCGCGCCGGCGGCGCGGGCGTTTTCGACCCGGCCGGCGCCGCGGTCCGTTCCAGGGGGCGGGGCTCCGCAGAGCGGAGCGAACCTCGCGTTCCTTCCGCGACCGGCCCGGCCACTGTTCGCCGGACCCGTCGGCGCCCCCATCGCGTCCGGAGGCGCCGTGGTCGCCAACGCGCTGCTGAGTGCTTGTCGGCCGCGCTGCTGAGTGCTTGCCAGTCGCGCTGCTCTGTGCTTGTCAGTCGCGCTGCTCCCTGCCGCCGACGCCGAGCTCGCGTGCCACGTCCTCGACGTTGTCGAACGTCCGGTCCGGCAGGGACCGCAGGGCGGACAGCACCCCGTCCGGCGCCGACTCGGACGCGGCGCGGGCCAGCAGGTCCTCCCGGCCGGCCGGGAAGACGTGCGTCCCGCTGATCCACCGCGCGAGGTCGCTGCGGCTGTCCACCTCCTGCTTCGTCATGCCCTCCGGCGAGCCCGGCTCGTGCTCCCGTTCCATACGCTCCACCTTTCCGTCCACAGGGACCGGAGGCCCTACCCGTGTCCCTGACGGCAAACCTGAGGCCGCCGCACGCGCCGGCTGGAGCGATTGCCCAGGTCCCGGCGGCATGCCCGGCCGCCTCGCGGGTACGCGGCGCAGGACGACGGCGGAAGGAGCAGGACATGACCGTTCCCGAAGAGAACGCCCCCAAGACCGATCAGGACGACCCGGCCCTGTCGCGGCAGTCCGCGCCCGCCCAGCAGGGCGACTCGCGCGGATCACAGGACACCGAGATGGCCGCCAAGCTCAAGGAGGCCATGTCCGAGGCCGACGTGGACCGTGACGACTTCGCGTGACGCCGGCGGCGCCACACGCCGCGCCGGTTCAGGGCCGCGAGCCGGTGGTCGCCGCGCGCCTGATCAGGAGCCGCCGACGGTTCCCGCAGAGTTCACAAGGGGGCCGGGCAGGATTAGCGCAGGATTCGCGGTGAATTCGCGCAGAGTGCCCCGGGCACAACGTGCGTAGAGCGCCGGGCGTCACGCGTCTGGCATCCGCCGGTACCGGCGCCCGGAGTTCGCCCGGGCACACAGGCGAGGGGGCCCGCCATCGGCGGGCCCCCTCGTCAGTGTTCCTGGCGGTCAGCGCGGGATGGAAATGCCGTGATCCTCGGCGAGGCGGTGCAGGTCCTCGATCTCGGCGGTGAGTGTGTCGGCGAGGAAGTCGTCCCCGCTCGTGGTGGCCTCTTCAAGACCCTTGTAGGCCTGGTCGAGCCTGGTTTCGATCGTGGTCGTGAACTCGCCCATCTCACCTTCTTTCTCAGGGGGCGAAACGCGTCACCGGGGGCTCCGGCGCGGCTCCTGCGGAGAGGCGCGCCCTTCCCCGGCACACGACAATGGAGGGTGTCACGGGCCTTACCCATGTCCGGACCAACCGCAAACCTGTGAATTTCTGTGCTCTACGTCACGTAGAGCGCTGGAACCGCTTACCGGCGGCTTACGTCGAATGTGACCACAATGAGGGCGTCGTACCAGCTAGGAGGACTTGATGCGCGTGCTTGTGGTGGAGGACGAGCGGGTGCTCGCGGACGCGATCGCCACCGGCCTCCGCCGGGAGGCGATGGCCGTGGACGTCGCCTACGACGGCGCCGCCGCTCTGGAGAAGACCGGCTACATCGACTACGACGTGATCGTGCTCGACCGTGACCTGCCCAAGGTGCACGGTGACGAGGTGGCCCGGCGCCTGGTCGCCCAGCGGTCGGCTTCGCGGATCATCATGCTGACGGCCGCGGGCGACGTGGACGACAAGGTCGAGGGGCTGGAGATCGGCGCCGACGACTACCTGGCCAAGCCCTTCGTGTTCATGGAGCTCGTGGCCCGGGTGCGCGCGCTCGGCCGCAGGTCCGCGCCGCCGCTGCCGCCCGTTCTCGAACGCGCCGGCATCCGGCTCGACCCCGGCAGGCGTCAGGTGACCAGGGACGGGGTGGAGATCCACCTCACCAAGAAGGAGTTCGCGGTGCTGGAGGAGCTGATGCGGGCCGAGGGCGCCGTCGTCAGCCAGGAGGACCTGCTGGACAAGGCGTGGGACGAGAACATCGACCCGTTCACCAACGTGGTCAGAGTGACGATGATGACGCTGCGCAAGAAGCTGGGCGACCCGCCGGTCATCGAGACCGTGCCGGGCGTCGGGTACCGGCTGTGACGACCCGCGCCGCCGTCTCCGCATCTTCATCGGGGGAGGGGGCCCTGTGACCGAACCGCGTGACGCCTCCGACAAGGGGACGCCGCAGATCCTGCCGCCGCCCGGCGACGCGGGCTCCGCCGCGACCGCGCCGGGTTCCGCGACCGCGCCGGGTTCCGCGACCGCGCCGGGTTCCGCGACCGCGCCGGGTTCGCCGGCTGCGGC
>NZ_JBFAOO010000386.1:0-2494 GCF_040675265.1 Microbispora sp. NPDC049633 | reverse complement strand
CCCGCCGTCGTTTCCCGCACCTTCACCGCCGAAGGCGCGGGGGTGGCCCGCCGTCGTTTCCCGCACCTTCGCCACAGATCGCTCGCCGCCGGACGCTCGAGGGCGGGCCTCCACCGCAAGGCCCTCGCCGCTCGCGTCCGTCCCACCGCACGTGAGCGGCTCGCGATGAGGACTTGCACTGCGGTACCCGCCGGTCCCAAGCCACCTCCAAGCAAGAAACAAGACCGTTCCATCACGCTTGCTGCCGTGGATGGAAATATCAGGAAATACTTCGGCAGACTGACCGGGGGGATGGCCGCGATCGCGGCTTTCGCCCTGCTCGTCACGGCCGCTCCCGCTTCGGCGGACCCCGGGGACGAGATCCCCGTCGGCACCCGGCTGGCCGCTCGCACCCACCCGGCCGTGCAGCTCACCAGCATCACCTACTCCGGCGAGGTCGTCGTCCCGAGCAGCCAGGCCAAGGAGGCCGCGTGGGACCAGCTGACCAACGAGGCCACGCAGGCCGTGCTCGCCGGCAAGATCCCCTCCGATGAGCGGAGCATCGCCAAGTTCCTCTTCCAGCGCGTGGCGTCCGACGTCGACCGGTACCTCGCGCCCGTCGGCCCGGAGCGTACGGTCAAGGCCCAGGTCGGCGGCATGTGCACGGGCTGGTGGGTCACCCCCGACGGCTACATGGTCACCGGCGCGCACTGCGTGCAGATGAGCGACCAGGAGCTGTCGCAGACCTTCGCGCAGCAGGCGCTGGAGAAGTTCAACAAGCAGGACGCGAAGGACATGATCAACGCCCTGCGGAACTTCGAGGCCGACAAGGAGATGATCGAGCTCGTCCAGCAGATCTACGTCACCTTCAACAGCACCCACCTGGAGATCCGCGGCCTGCAGAAGAGCCTGTCGGTCCTGCAGAGCCTGCCCGGCGGCGGCGTCGACAAGACGGCCAAGGAGGTCCCGGCCGAGCTGGTCTCGGTCGGTGAGAGCTACCCGGGCAAGGACTTCGCCCTGCTCAAGGTCAACGGCCAGCAGAACCTGCCGACCGTGCCGCTCGGCGAGGACGTCGACGTGCAGACCGGCGACACGCTCTACATCAGCGGCTTCCCCGGCCTGGTGACCAACACGCCCTGGTTCAGCGTCGAGTCGAAGCTCGACCCCGCGCTCACCGAAGGGCCGTACAACGCCAAGCGCAGCACGCAGGAAGGCGTGCCGTACATCCAGACGCAGGCGCCCTCCTACCACGGCAACTCCGGTGGTCCCGTGTTCAGCCGGGCGGGCAACGTCGTCGGCATGCTCATCGCCGGCACCGTGAGCGAGAACGGCGAGGCGTCGGAGAACGAGAGCTTCGTGCTCCCGGTCTCGATCATCAAGGAGAAGCTGAACGAGAAGAACGTCAAGCCCTCCGCGTCGCTGACGACGACCAAGTACAACGAGGCGCTCGACGACTTCTTCAATCGGCACTACAAGGACGCGCTGCCGAAGTTCCGCGAGGTCCAGGCGCTGTTCCCGAGTCACCCGTACGTCGCGAAGTACATCACCGACTCCCAGCAGGCGATCTCCTCGGGCAAGGACGAGACCCCGCAGCCGATGTGGGTGTGGATCGCTGTCGGCGCCGG
This sequence comes from Microbispora sp. NPDC049633, assembly GCF_040675265.1. Taxonomy (NCBI): domain Bacteria; kingdom Bacillati; phylum Actinomycetota; class Actinomycetes; order Streptosporangiales; family Streptosporangiaceae; genus Microbispora; species Microbispora sp. NPDC049633. Next base: position 890 of record NZ_JBFAOO010000386.1, on the reverse strand, counting down.
TGCGCTGATCATCGTCGGCGGCGGCCTCCTGCTGCTGCTCCTCCTGCGCAGGCGCAAGAAGGACTCTGCCTCCCCGCAGGGCCAGGCGCCCTCGCCCGCGTACGGCGGCCCCTACCCCGGGCCGAACTCCGGCGGCGGCTACCCGGCCCAGGTCGGCGGCGGTTACGACCGGCAGCCGGTGAACGGCCAGGTGCTCCCCCAGGGCTGGCAGCCGCAGAGCCTGCCGCCCGCCGACGGGCCGGCGCGGACGGCCGGAGGCTACGAGGCGCCGCGCCCCGGCGGCTACGACCAGCGTCCGGACGCCCACGACCGGCGCTCGGACGGCCACGACCGGCAGCGGCCCGGCTCGGGCTACGACCCGCAGCGGCCCGACGGCGCGACGCAGTACGTGCGTCCCGCGCCCTATGGTCAGCAGCGGCCGCACGCCATGCCGGGCCAGGCCCCGGCCGACGCCGGCGCGCCGGACGTCGCCGACCTGGAGCGGGAGATCGCCGAGCTGCGCCGTCAGCTGCAGCACCGTCGGCCGGAGGCGTGACGGCCGAGCGGGAGGGTGACACCTCACCCTCCCGCGCAGCCCTCTCAGCCGATCCCAGCGGGAACAACACGGGCCGGGCGCACCTGATGGTGCGCCCGGCCCGTGTGTCGTGTCTCTTGGGCCTGTGGCCCGCCGCGCAGGACCACCTCGCGCAGGACGCCGTGCAGGACGCCGTGCAGGACGCCGTGCAGCCTTCCGCTGGGCCGATCGTCGGACAGTCCCTGGGCATGGCCTCCGCGGCGGGAGAGCCGTCCTGGCCGGACGTGGTGGCGGCGTGGGGGTGAGGACATGGCGAAGGGCCGGGTCGCGCGTGTGCGCGGCCCGGCCCCGGGGCCTCACGGGAGCTGGGGAGAGA
>NZ_JBFAOO010000385.1:0-2535 GCF_040675265.1 Microbispora sp. NPDC049633 | reverse complement strand
CTCGGCGACGCCGGGGAGGCGGACCGGCTCGCCCTGCGCGGCGCCGCGTACGTGCGCGAGCGCTACAGCTGGGCGCGCACCGCCGCGCGCACCCTGGCGGCGTACGCCGAGGCGGCGCGGCCACGCCGATCAAGCGCGCGCTGACAGACCTCGCGGCGGCCCGGTCAGCCGATGCGGACCGGGAGCGTGCGCGGACCCCGCACCTGACCGGGGGCCCAGGTCACCGCCGAGGGGTCGGCGAGGCCGAACACGGGAACCCGCTCCAGCCAGACCTCCAGTGCGACCCGGAGCTCCATGCGGGCCAGGTGAGAGCCCACGCAGCGGTGGATGCCGAGCCCGAACGCCGCGTGCCGGTTGATCTCACGATCGATGATCACCTCGTCGGCCCGGTCGAACTGCGCGGGGTCGCGGTTGGCGGCGGGGAACGACAGCAGGACCCAGTCGTCGGCCTTCATGTCGGCGCCGCGCCAGTTCATGTCCTCCTTGACCAGCCGCGCCATCGTGACCGGCGCGTACGCCCGGAGGAACTCCTCCATCGCGGTCGGCAGCAGCCCGGGCTCGGCCACCAGGCGCTCCCGGTCGGCCGGGGTCTTGGCCAGATGCCACAGCGAGGCGCCGATCGCGCTCCACGTCGTGTCGATTCCGGCGATGAGCAGCAGGGCGATCGTGCCGGCGACGTGCGAGGGTTCGAGCTTGCGGCCGTACAGCTCCACGTCGATCAGGTAGGTCGTGAGGTCGTCGCGCGGGTCGGCGACGTGGTCGCGGATCTGGGCGTACAGGTAGTCGAACAGCTCGTCCATGCGCGCCAGCCGCTCCTCCGGCGGCAGGTTGACGCCCTCCAGAGCGCTCTCCACGAACCTGCGGAACCGCGGGCCGTCCTCGGGCGGGAACCCCAGCATGTCGGCGATGACCCGCATGGGGATGTGCTGCGCGTAGTCACGGGCGGCGTCGACGACCTCGGCGCCCTCGAACGAGTCGATCAGCGAGTGGCAGAACGCGCGTGTCGCCTCCTCCCGCCGCGCCACCTCCTTCTTGGTGAACGCCGGGAGCAGCAGCTTGCGCGCGTCGTGGTGGAACGGCGGGTCGGAGGAGATCGGCGGCACGGCCCCCACGGGCGCGATCTCCGCCGGCGGCCGGTAGTTGCTCATGATGATCGACCGCGAGGAGAAGCGCTCGGTGTCGTACGCGATCGCCGCGACGTCCTCGTACCGGGTCGGCAGCCACCCGCCGCCGAACCTGTCGGTGTGCGCGATCGGGCAGCGCGCCCGCAGGTCGTCCTGGATCGGGTACGGATCGGCGGCCCACTCGGGCTCCATGTGGGAGAAGTCGGTCGCCCAGTCCGACACCGGACCGGCGATGACCTCGTTGCGCGTGCCGACGGGCGGCTCCTGCCGGAAGTCGCGGGTGAAGCGGTCGTCGACGGTCATGTCAGGCCTCCTCGGCGAGGACGACCGCCCGTTCGGGGCAGTTGGCGGCAGCGACGCGTGCCGCCCGCTCACCGTCCGGCGGCACGATGCCGTCGCCGAGGACCCGCCCGTAGCCCTCGTCGTCCTCGCCGAACAACTCCGGGGCGAGGTCGTAGCAGCGGCCGTGTCCCTGGCACCGCTGCGGATCGATGGTCACTTTCACCGCGTGTTCCCCTTCGTGGAGGAGTCCGGCCGGATGGGGGCGAGCGCGGCCACCAGACGGGTGAGCAGCGCGCTCCAGTCCTCCTCGTCGACCGCGTGCTCGTCCGGCGGGACGAGCGCGCTGCCCAGTGCGAGCAGGAGACAGAAATGGGCGATCGCGGCGGGCGACAGCGCGGGGTCCAGTTCGCCGCCGTCCTGGGCGGCGCGCACGAGCCCGGCGAGCCGGTCGGCCCGGTCGCCGACGTAGCCGCGCATCGGCCGGGCGACGTCCTCGTCGCGACGGGCCGCGACCATGGCCTCGACGATGAGGTGACCGCCCGCGTCCCGGCGGCGCTGCAGCCTGCGCCCGACGGCGATCAGCAGGTCCGCGACGGGCCGGTCCGGGTCGGCGGCCAGCAGGTCGGCCAGCAGCCGCGGCCCGTGGGTGCGCAGCGCGGCGACCAGCAGCTCGGCCTTCGAGCCGAAGTGCGCGTAGAGTGCGCCGTTGCTCACGCCGGCGGCGGCGGCGATGTCGGCCACACGCGTGCCCTCGTACCCGCGCCGGGCGAACACGTCGGCGGCCGCGCGCAGCAGCCTCTCCCGTGTCTCGGCGGCGGTGACACCCGCGATCCGCCCCATAGCAGAATTAAATGATTGTTCATTTGATTGCGTCAAGACCGCGCATTCCTGCTGCCGAAACCCCGTCAAGGTGCCCGGTGTGACGACTGCCGGACAAAAGACGCAAACTGACAGAATGTGGAGTAAATGGGGTATAAATGATCGCTTCGTCGACGTAGCGCTGGCGGCGGCCGTTCTCGCCTTCACCATCCCCACCACGCTCATCGGCTACAGCTTCTCCCTCTGGGGCGGCGCCCCGGACGCGGCCGAGATCGTCGCGGGGATCGTCACCGCGGCGGCCATGCTGGTG
>NZ_JBFAOO010000384.1:0-2544 GCF_040675265.1 Microbispora sp. NPDC049633 | reverse complement strand
CTCCGGCTGTCTTCATCTTGTCCCCCTTAATCCTAATAACTTTTTTTTACACCGGTTCGGCGCAAATTAAAAAAAATGGAAAAAAAAAACCCAAAAAAACCCCGGCGAAAAAAGCGGGTTCGCCCCCGCGGCCGGGAAAGGGGTCACTCCTCCTCGTCGGAGGGGGCGGGGGCGTCGGACGGGCGCAGGCGCTCCCAGAGCAGGAACGCGGCGCCCACGACGAGCATCGCGATGCCCGTCCACAGGTTGATGCGGATGCCCTCCGCCTTCTGCACCTCCTGGGCACTGTCGAACAGCCCGGTGACGGTGAGGATCAGTCCGTACACCAGGAACAGACCACCGATCACGCGGCGGATGTCGAAGAGCCGTTGCGGGGCGGCCATGGAAACCTCCTACAGGAAGGGCACGTAGAACGCCGCGGCGAGGACGACCGCCCCGGCGCCGAGGATCACGGGGGAGCGGTACCAGGCGTGGTCTCCCGACAGCGCGTCGTCCGAGACGGACGCGTCGCTCAGGCCGTAGACGAGCCCGCGCAGCTCGCTTTCCGGCTTCGGGGTGGTGACGAGCGTGACCACGACCGAGACGATCGCGTCGACCACGAAGGCGATGCCCGCGCCCCAGAAGCTCGCGTTCAGCTCGGTGCCGAAGTCCAGCACGCCCGCCTTGTAGAGCATGTACGAGCCGAAGGCGGACACCGTGCCGCTCAGCAGGCCCCAGAAGCCCGCCCACGCGGTCATCCGCTTCCAGAACAGGCCGATGATGAACGTCGCGAACAGCGGGGCGTTGAAGAACGAGAACAGCGACTGCAGGTAGTTCATGATGTTGCTGAACCCGGCCGCGATGAACGCCGCGCCGATGCCCCCGACGACGCCGCAGATGGTGGCGATGCGGCCGAGCCGCACGTACCACTCGTCCGGGTGGTCGCCGTTGATGTGCGGCTTCCAGATGTCGTAGGTGAAGACCGTGTTGAAACCGCTGATGTTGGCGGCCATGCCGGCCATGAACGAGGCGAGCAGGCCGGTCACCGCGATGCCGAGCACGCCGTTCGGCAGGAACTCGTCCATCAGCAGCGGGATCGCCTCGTTGTACGTCGGCCCGCCGTCCTTGCCGAGGTCGCCGAACAGCACGAGCGCGACGAGGCCGGGGATCACGGTGACGATCGGGATCACGAGCTTCGGGTAGGCCGCGACGATGGGGGTCAGCCGGGCGGCGTTGGTGTTGCGGGCCGACAGCGCGCGCTGGACCTCGGCGAAGTTCGTGGTCCAGTAGCTGAAGGACAGCACGAAGCCGAGCCCGAGGACCAGGCCGATCCAGCTGGCCTGGAGCGGGTTGTCGGTGCCGGCGGTGTGCGCCCAGGTGTGCAGGCCTCCCTCGCCGAGCACGCTCTGCTTGACCTTCTCCCCGAGGCCGGAGAAGCCGCCGACGCGGGTCAGGCCGATGATCACGATCGGCACGAGCCCGGCGACGATCACGAAGAACTGCATGACCTCGTTGTAGATCGCCGAGGACAGGCCGCCGAGCGTGATGTACCCGAGCACGATCGCGGCAGACACGATGATCGACAGCCACAGCGGCCAGCCGAGCAGCGCGTCCATGACGAGCGCCAGCGCGTACAGGTTGATCCCGGAGATGAGGATCTGCGCGAGGGCGAACGTCGAGGCGTTGAGGAGCTGGGTCGCGCCGTTGAACCGGCGGCGCATGAACTCCGGGACGCTGTGCACCTTCGACCGGTAGTAGAAGGGCATCATCACGATGCCGAGGAACACCATGGCGGGGACCGCGCCGAGCCAGTAGTAGTGCACGGTCATCACGCCGTACTGCGCGCCGTTGGCGGCCATGCCGAGGATCTCGGTGGCGCCGAGGTTGGCGGACATGAAGGCCAGACCGGTGATCCACGCGGGGAGTGCGCGGCCCGAGAGGAAGAAGTCCAGACTCGTCCGTACGGCCCGTTTGGCGGCGAAGCCGATTCCCAGCACCACGAGGAAGTACAGGGCGAGGATCACGTAGTCCAGGACGTTGACGTCGAGCCGCAGATCCTGTGCGGCCAGCAATTGGGCATCAGGCACGCCACGCCAGCTACCCCCGGGTCACCCCGTTTCACCACGGCCGTCCCCGTATACCCAATCGTGACAAAAGCGCTGGTAAGGGCCTCGTCAAGCCCGGCCGGGGGCGCGGAGTGGAGCCCCGAGTGGCGCGGGAGGAACCGGGTAGGCGAGGGGGAGCAGGAGGACATCGACGGAGGGAGGCACGTCATGGCCGACGCACCGAACCCGATCCAGCTGCAGAAGCACCTGAAGGGCGTCGACTATCCGGCCGGCAAGTCGGACCTGATCCGCACGGCTCGCGACCACGGCGCGGACGACAACGTCATCGACGCGCTGGAACGCATCCCGGACCGGCAGTACGACGGACCCAACGCGGTCAGCAAGGCGGTTTCCGACGTCGGGTAGACCGGACGGCCCGACCTGAGGACGTGCTCCCGGAGCACATGATCCTGACCCGTGACGCCGGAGTCGGGCGGCCGGCGCGAGGAGTTCCCGCGCC
>NZ_JBFAOO010000383.1:0-2568 GCF_040675265.1 Microbispora sp. NPDC049633 | reverse complement strand
CAGGACAGGCAGGCGCGGCACAGGCAGGCGCGGCACAGGCAGGCGGCTCCGAACCTGCCGCGGAGGTCACGGGCCCGCACCGGCCTCAGGTCGGCCGCAGGCGCAAGGAGCGGGCCGACGAGGTCACCGGCTCCGACGGCCGGTCGAAGCTCCTCCTGGTCGTGGCCGGCGCGGCCGTGGTCGCGGTGATCGTCGCGATCGTGCTCGTGCTGCTGCCGAGCGGTCCGGACGACGACGAGACCGCGGTCGCCCGGCCGGACGCCACGACTGCGGCGGCGACCTCCTCGGCCCGCACGAGCGACGCGCCGTCCGAGCGCCCGCTGTCGGCCGTACGCGTGCCCGAGGGCTACCGCCAGGTGACCGAGGGCGGCGTGTCGCTGGCGGTGCCGGAGGAGTGGACCGCCGCGGTCGAGGACGGGGCCGTCAGGCTCACGGGCCCGAAGGACAGCGGGCAGAGCATCACGATCAAGAGGATCCCGGACGGCGGCCTCACGGCGCTGCGGGCCGCCGAGCAGAACCTCGACATCAAGGACTTCACCGACTACACGCAGATCCAGCTGCGCCAGGTGGACTACCGCTACCCCGCGGCCGAGTGGGAGTACACCTACACCAACACCAGCGAGGTCACCGTCCACGCGGTGATCCGGTATCTGGAGATGACCGGCGGGCGCGCCTACGCGATCATGTTCGCCTCGCCCGACTTCGACTGGAACGAGTCCGCCGCACCGGTGCGGCAGGCCCTCTGGAGCACTTTCCGCCCCGCGTGACCCGGGGCAGGGGTCACTTCGCGTCGGCGTAGCAGCTGACGGCCACCGCCTCCATCGGGAAGCGGACCGTGGTGTCGCCGAACAGCAGCCGGGTCGCCTCCTCCGCCGCCTGCCCCACGGCCGCGCGGACCTCGCCGGCCAGGCCGAGCGGGCAGTGCACCATCACCTCGTCGTGCTGGAAGAACACCAGCCTCGCCGCGCCGGGCAGGAGCCCCCGCAGCACCGCGAGGAGCGTCAGCGCCCACTCGGCCGCCGTGGCCTGCACGACGAAGTTGCGGGTGAACCTCCCCCGGTCCCTGGCCGCCCGGGCGCCCTCGGGACCGGCCACCAGGCGCCGCCACCGCTCCGACGGAGGCGGGCAGGTGCGGCCCAGCCAGGAGCGCACCAGCCGCCCCTCCTCCCCGGCGCGGGCCGCGTCCTCCACGAACGCGTACGCCTTGGGGAACCGCTGCCGCATCACGGCCAGCAGCTTGGAGGCGTCGCCGCTGGTCCCGCCGTACATGGCGGACAACATCGCGATCTTGGCCGACTCGCGGACCCCGCCGAACGCCTGGGCCAGCGCGGCGTACAGGTCGATCTCCCCGGCGGCCCGCGCGAGCCCCCGGTCGCCGGACAGCGCGGCCAGCACCCGGGGTTCGAGTTGCGCGGCGTCGGCCACCACGAGCGTCCAGCCGTCGTCGGCCACCACGACCCTGCGCATCACCTTGGGGATCTGCAGCGCCCCGCCGCCGCTGGTGGCCCACCTGCCGCTCACCACCCCGCCCACGACGTACTCGGGGCGGAAGCGGTGGCCGCTGACCCACTGCGCGGCCCAGGTCCAGCCGTGGAAGCTGTGCAGGCGGGCCAGTTCCTTGTACGCCAGCAACGGCGCGACGGCCGGGTGGTCGACCGTCTTCAGCACATGGGAGCGGGTGGACGGGATCTCGATCCCCGCGGTCTTGAACGCCCGGACGATCTGCTGCGGGGAGTCGGGGTTGACGAGGTGGCCGAAGGCGGCCGACACCTCGTCGGCCAGCGCCTGGAGCTTCGCGGGCCGCATGCCGTGGGCGGGGCGTGGCCCGAGCAGGTCGGTCAGCAGCGCGTCGTGGACGTCCTCACGCCACGGCATGCCGTCGTGGGCCATCTCCGCGGCGACCAGCGCGCCGGCCGACTCGGCGGCGACGAGCAGGCGGAACCGCCCCGGATCGGGCGTACGCGCGATGCGGCGGCGCTGGTCCTCGAACACCTCGGCGACCATGTCGGCCTCGGGGACGTCGTGCCCGGGCGGCGCGGGCTCGAACAGGCTCGCCTGCGTGCCGCCCGCCTGATGCCCCTCCGCGGCCTCGTGGGGGTCGTCGGGCACCGGGAGGCCGCGCAGGCGCGCGTAGGCCGCACGGACCTGCCTGGGCTCCCCGTAACGGCCGTCGGCCGCCAGCAGCAGTCCCTCGGTCAGCGCGACGTCGTGGCAGCGCGACAGCCGTACGCCGGCGGACAGGAGCACCGGGTAGACGCGGCGGGAGTCGGCCCACACCCAGCGAGGCCGCGCCTCGGCCTCCATCGACCGCACGGCCGCCGCGAGATCGGGCACCCGGCTCGCGTGCCCCCCGTGCCCGTTCTCTCCCAGGGGCCGGATGGTCCCGCCTCCCTCGGCGTCGGCCGCGACCACAACGTGCACTCCACCAGCGTGCCAGGCGCCACCGACAGTTCGCCCGCCGGTCGGTCCCGCGGTCCCGTCCCCTGGCCGGTCCCGCCGCCCGCGGTGCGCCGGTCCGCGGGGGGGGGCGGCGGGGGCGGGAGAGCACACCTCAGAACACCAGACACA
>NZ_JBFAOO010000382.1:0-2572 GCF_040675265.1 Microbispora sp. NPDC049633 | reverse complement strand
AGCGCGGCTTCGACCGTGAGGGCGGCCGTGGTTCCGAGCGCGGCTTCGACCGTGATCGCGGCGCCGGCCGGGAGCGCGGCGCGCGGGACGGCTACTCCGCCGAGCGGCCCCCGTTCCGCACGGAGGGGGCCGGATCCCGTGGCCGTTACGGCAGGCCCGAGGCCGGCCGGGATCGGCCGCGCGACCGCGACGGCGGCTACGAGACGTCCCGTGAGGGGCGCGCGACCGGGCGGCCGGCCTTCCGCGACGAGGAGCGCGGCGGCGGCAGGACCGGCGACAACGACAGGTACGGCAGCCGGAGCTTCGGCGGCGACCGCGCGCCCCGGCGCGACGGCCGCGAGGCGGGCGGCGACCGTGAGGCGCGCGGCGCGCGGCCCGGGCGCGGCGACTACCGCGCGGGGCGTGACGGCGGCAGGGGCCGGGCGAGCCGCGACGAGGTGCAGACGATCGGCCGCCTGGGCGGCGGCACGCGTGGCCGTTCCGGCGGCGCGGGAGCGGGCGCGGGCTCACGGAGCGCGGCCCGGCCCGCCGGCGGTCCCAGGCGCGCCGGCGCGGGCGGCCCGGCGGGCAACCCGTTCAAGACCGCCCGTCAGCCGCTGCGTGACCCGGACTTCTACGACGAGAACTACACCGACGAGCGCGACACGACCGAGGTGCCCGGCGGCGAGCGGCTGCAGAAGGTGCTCGCCCAGGCCGGGGTGGCCAGCCGCCGGGCCTGCGAGGAGATGATCGGCGACGGCCGGGTGAGCGTGGACGGCCAGACGGTGCGCCGCTTCGGCGCCCGCGTCGACCCCGCCAAGCAGGTCATCCGGGTCGACGGCAAGCGCATCCCGACGTCCTCCGACACCGTCTACTACGCGATCAACAAGCCGATCGGCGTGGTGAGCACGATGGACGACCCCGAGGGCCGGCCGTGCCTGAACGACTACGTGCAGGACCTCGCGCCCCGGCTGTTCCACGTGGGGCGGCTCGACACCGAGACCGAGGGCCTGCTGCTGCTGACCAACGACGGGGAGCTCGCCCACCGGCTGACCCACCCGAGCTACGGCGTGCAGAAGAAGTACTGGGCCAAGGTGCCGGGTCCTGTCGCGCGCGACCTGCACAAGGTGCTGCGCAAGGGCGTGGAGCTGGAGGACGGGCTCGCCAAGGTGGACGAGTTCCGGGTGGTGCAGGAGCACGGTCAGCAGGCGCTGGTCGAGGTCGTCCTGCACGAGGGCCGCAAGCACATCGTCCGGCGGCTCATGGAGACGGTCGGGCACCGGGTGATCGACCTGGCCCGCATCGAGTTCGGCCCGGTCAAGCTCGGCCGGCTCAAGCCGGGAACCGTGCGCGCGCTCACCGTGCAGGAGATCGGTGAGCTGTACGCGGCGGTCGGACTGTAGCCTTTCGCCGCAGCAGGCGAAAGCCGCAAGTCGGGCAGAATTGGCTAAGGCATGTAGACGGGCCGGACTCATCCCCCCGGGAAGAGACCGGCCCGTCCCAGCGAGAGGGGAACGACATGGTGCGGGCGATTCGCGGAGCCATCCAGGTCGACGGCAACGATCGCGACGCGATCCTCGCCGGGACGACCGAGCTGGTGACCGAGGTGATGGGGCGCAACAACCTCACGACCGACGACGTCATCAGCGTGATTTTCACGTGCACGCCCGACCTCACCGCCGAGTTCCCCGCGCTGGCCGCGCGCAAGCTCGGGTTCCACGACGTGCCCCTGCTGTGCGCGACCGAGATCGACGTGCCGGGCGCGCTCCCGCGCGTGGTGCGGCTGATGGCCCACGTGCAGACCGACCGCCCCCGGCAGGAGATCCAGCACGTGTACCTGCGCGGCGCCGTCGCGCTGCGCGTGGACATCGCCCAGTAGGCGTCCCCGGCGGACCGGACCGGGCCGGGACCGGGCCCGGACCGGGGGACCCGCGCACCATCACCCATCCACCCACGACACATCCGTCGCAGGACAGCGTGTCCGAGGACGGCGACGGCAGGAAGAGCGCGATGACTCCCATCGAGGACGCCGGGATCGGCAGTGTGGTCGTTGTCGGGACGGGCCTCATCGGCACGTCGATCGCACTGGCGCTGCGGCAGCGGGACGTGCGGGTCTTCCTGGCCGACCGGGACGCGGGAGCCGTACGGCTGGCGCGTGAGCTGGGCGCGGGGGAGGACTGGACCGGTGAGCGGCGGGTGGACGTCGCGGTCGTCGCGGTTCCGCCCCAGTTCGTCGCCCAGCAACTGCTCGACCTGCAAAAGCGCGACAGCGCCCGCTTCTACACCGACGTGGCGAGCGTGAAGGCGCTGCCGCTGGCCCAGGCCGCCCAGCTGGGCTGCGACCTGTCGTCGTACGTCGCGGGGCATCCGCTCGCGGGCCGCGAGCGGTCCGGCCCGGCGGCGGCTCGCGCGGACCTGTTCCTCGGCCGTCCGTGGGCGTACTGCCCCACGGACGAGGCGTCCCCGCGGGCGGTGGCCGCGGTGGAGGGGCTGATCTCGTTGTGCGGCGGCAACGCCGTGCGGGTGGACGCGGCCGAGCACGACCGCGCCGTCGCGGTCGTCTCGCACGCCCCAATAAAGGAATAGCACACGT
>NZ_JBFAOO010000381.1:0-2628 GCF_040675265.1 Microbispora sp. NPDC049633 | reverse complement strand
GGCCACACGGGCCCGCGCTCAGGTCGCGCGGCTCCCGCTCAGATCGCGCGGCTCCCGCTCAGGTCGCGCGGCTCCCGCTCAGGTCGCGCGGCTCCCGCTCAGGTCGCGCGGCCCCCACTGAGGCCACCCGGGCGTTGCTCAGGTCGCGCGGCTCGCGTCCGGGCGCCGCGTCAGCGGCCGCGTGGGGTCACCAGGCCGGACTCGTAGGCGAGGACCACGAGCTGCGCGCGGTCACGGGCGTGGAGCTTGGCCATGGCCCGGTTGATATGGGTTTTCGCGGTCATCGGGCTGATCATCATGTGGGTGGCGATCTCTTCGTTGGACAGACCGTGCGCGACCAGGGCGACCGCCTCGCGTTCGCGGTTGGTCAGCTCCTCCAGCTCCCCGCCGACGCCCCTGTGGATCGGCTGGGTGACGTACCGGTCGATCAGCTTGCGGGTGATCGACGGTGCGAGCAGGGCGTCGCCGCGCGCGGCGACGCGTACGGCGTGCAGGAAGTCCTCCGGCACGATGTCCTTGACGAGGAAGCCGGCGGCGCCGGCGCGCAACGCGTTGAAGACGTACTCGTCCAGGCCGTAGTTGGTCAGGATCACGACGTGCACCCCGGCCAGGGCCGGGTCCGCGGCGATACGCCGGGTCGCCTCGATGCCGTCGACGCCCGGCATCTGGACGTCGATGAGAGCGACGTCGGGCAGGTGTCGCCTGACCAGGGCCAGGCCCTCCATCCCGTCGCCGGCCTCGGCGACCACCTCGATGTCGTCTTCGAGGTCGAGAAGCGCGCGGAATCCGCTGCGGAGGAGTGGCTGGTCGTCGACCAGCAGGACCCGGATCACGGCGTCCGGTCCACCGGGAGTTCGGCGTGGACGGTGAAGCCGCCCTCGCCGCGCGGCTCCGCGCGCAGGTGACCGCCGAGGGCGGTGACGCGTTCGCGCATCCCGAGCAGTCCGACGCCGGGCACGGGCGCGGTGCCGGGCGTGGCCTTTCCGTCGTCGTCGACCCGTACGACCAGGGCGCCTGGACGGTAGTCGATCCGGACCTCCGCGGTGGTGGCGGAGGCGTGCCTGGCGATGTTGGTCAGTGACTCCTGGACGATCCGGTACGCCGTCCGGTCCACCGCGGCCGGCACGTCGTCGCGGTGGCCCTCGATCGTCAGCGTCGCGTCGAGGCCGGTCGTCCGGGCCCGGCGTACCAGGTCCGGGACGTGGTCGAGCCCGCATGCCGGGTTCTCGCCGTCGTCACGCAGGGCTTCCAGGGTCGCCCGCAGTTCCCTGGCCGCCTCACGGCCGGCCTCCCGGATCGCCAGCAGGGCCTCCGGCACCTGTTCACCCCGCTTGCGTGCCACGTGCACGGCGACCTCGGCCTGCACCTTGATGACCGAGATCTGGTGGGTCAGCGAGTCGTGCAGCTCCCGCGCGATGTGCAGCCGCTCCTCGTCGGCCCGGCGCCGCGCGGTCTCCTCACGGGTGCGCTCGGCCTCCTCCGCCCGGCGCTCGGCCTGCCGCAGCGCCTCGCCGGCCGCGCCGGCCGCGATCAGCCAGGCCAGTTCGAGCGCGCCGCGGGCGTGCGCGAGCGCCGCGCCCGTGTCGTGCAGCCCCGACGCCAGGGCCGCGATGGGGAGAGCGGCCAGCATCGTCACACTCGCCGCCACCGTGATGGCGCGATGTCCCGCCCGCATCGCGGCGTACACCGCGAACAGGTACGCGACGGCGGGCACGTCGAAACCGGCCGCCTGGTAAGCCACCGCGCACAGCCCGGTGACCACCAGGACGGGGACCGGCGCCCTGCGGCCCGCGGCCAATGCCAGGCCGCCGGCCACCAGCAGCGTGTAGCCGACCGGATCGAGGCCGGTGGCCTGGTGCTGCTTGGACAGCCCGGTGACCAGCAGCGCCGCCGCCACGCAGACGGCGATCGCCCAGTCTCTGACAACGGGCCGGACTGTCCTCATGCGCGCACCATAGCCGGATGCCGGCGCGGGAGACTCCTCCGGGCGGGTGATCAGCCGCCTACCGCGTCCGCGGTACATCCGCCGCTCCTGCGGCGTCCGCGGCAGCCGGGTGCGGCACCGGCGGCAGCGTCGATCGCCCGCTCGCGGCGGACGACCGGCGGCGGGTCCGGCGGACATGCTCGGGTGACGTTCCGTCGTACGAGGAGAAAGAGCACCCTCATGTCCGTCCGTCACCTGCTTTCCGCCGCCCCGACCGTCCTGCTCGGATACGCCGGGCATGCCACGCCGTCGGCGGCGCATCTCCTGGTCCAGCCGGCCGGCGTCGGCGCCTACGCCATGACCGCCGGACGTCTCTGGGCCCTGGCGGCCATGCTGCTGGGGCTGGTCGGCGTGGTCGTCGGCGGGCTGGCCCTGGCCCGCGCGGCCGGCCGTATCGGCATCGGCAACGCGAGGAGCGGGGCCGTCGTCGCCCTGGGGGCCGCGCTGACGTGCACGGTCATCGGCGGGCTGGTCGTGGCCGCCGCCGACGGCGGTCCCGGCACCGGCTACGGCATAGTCGGGGGCTGGGTCGCCCTGGTGGTGGGGCCGGCCGGCGCGGTCGTCGGCGGGCTGGCCCTGAGCCGTGCCCGGCGCGCCGGCTGACCGGCCGGCTGCCGCCCGCGGGGTCCTCAGCGAGGGGCGAG
>NZ_JBFAOO010000380.1:0-2649 GCF_040675265.1 Microbispora sp. NPDC049633 | reverse complement strand
GGGAACGGCCCCCTTCCCGCAAGCCCGCGGCGCAGCGCGGCGCCGAGCTCGGCGATCTGCCGCTGCGACACCTCGGCGGACAGGATCGCCAGCGAGCCGTGGAAGGTGCCGGGCCACTGGTGCAGCTCGACCGGCACGCCCGCCCGCAGCAGGCGCAGCGCGTAGTCGATGTCCTCGTCGCGGTTCGGGTCGAACTCCGCGGTCGCGATGTAGGCCGGCGGCAGGCCCGACAGGTCCGTGGCCCGCGCCGGCGCGGCGTACGGCGTGGCGGGCGCGGAGCCCAGGTAGTACCGCCAGGCCGCGGCCACGCGATCGCGTGTCGACCATGGCGTGCCGGTGAAGGTGCGCTGCGACCACGTCCGCTGCCGGTCGTCGAGCGTGGCCTCGTTGAGCAGCTGGAAGCGGATCGGCGGCCCCTGCTCGTCGCGTGCCCGCAACGCCAGCGCGGCGGCGAGGTTCGCGCCGGAGCTGTGCCCTCCGACCGCGATCCGCGCCGGGTCGACGCCGAGCCCCGCGGCGTTCCGGGCGGTCCAGGTCAGCACGGCGTGGGCGTCGTCCAGGGCGGCGGGGAAGCGGTGTTCGGGGGCGCGGCGGTAGTCCACCGAGATCACCACCGCACCCGAGGCGCCGGCGATGAGGGTGGCCCACAGGTGCTCGGTGTCCAGATCGCCGAAGACCCATCCGCCGCCGTGCATCCAGACGACCGCGCCCCGGGCCTCGCGCGGGCGATAGATCCGCACCGGCACGTCCGGGGTGGCGGGCACCGTGCGGTCCTCGATCTCCATGCCCGCGACGTCCGGCACCGGCCGCGCGGCGGCCCGCTCGGCGAGGCTCTCCCGCGTGGCGACGGGGTCGTCCAGATCGACGTGCGCGAGAAAGGGGATGAAGGCTTCCAGCTCGGGATCCATGCCGGCCATCCTCGCGGTCGCCGCCTCCGGGGATCATCCGCCGGTCGTCGCGCATCCCGCCCGGATCGCGCGCCGACCGGCGCGATCTCCCGGTCGAGGACGGCTCCAGGAAGACACGACCTAGCCTTGGGGCATGGAGGCTCTGGCCGACCGGCTGTCACAGCTGGACCCGCACGTCCAAGGAGTGGCCCGCGTCGTCGCGTTCTACGACACGCTGATGCGACGGCGGGTGGACATGCCGGCGCTCGCCCGGGCCTCGGCGGGCCTGGCCGAGTGCGTGGCCGGGATCAGGCTCCAGGGCGCTGGGCCGGCCGTCCGCATGGCGCCCGACGGCAGGCGGGCGCCCGAACCGCCGTCGCCGCCGGCACCGCCGTCGAGCACGGCGCCGATCGTGCTCGACGAGGAGGAGATCGGCGCGGTGTGGCTGGAGCGCCCCGGCCCGCCCGGCCCTCTGGACGAGGTGCTGCTGAACCGGCTCGCCATCGCCGCCGCGGCGGTCGCCGAGCGGTACGGCCCGGCCCGCACCACCATGGCCGATCCCGCCCTCGTCGAGCTCGCGATCAGCGCGGGCAGTGACGAGGCGGCCCGCGCCCGGGCCCTGCGGCTCCTGGGGTTCCCCGCCGGCGTGCCCGTCCTCGTCGTCGCCGTCCGCTCGCAGCTCCGGCTCGACCGGGTCGGCGGCCTGATCTGCCCGGATCACCGGGTGAAGGCGGCGTCACTCGCCGACGTGGGCGTCATTCTGGCCGCCACCGTGGACACGGCTCGCTTTCCGGCAGGCGTACGCGCGGGCGTCGGCGCCGCCGAGAGCCCGGTTTGTTCCTGGTCACGGGCCCGTACGGCGCTCCGCTTCACCACTGCGCGGCGGCCGGTCGTCCACTACGACGACCTGGGCGCGCTGGCGCTCCTGGCCGACATCCCCCGGGACGCCGCGCTCGGCAATCCCGACGTGGCCGCGATCGCCCGGCTGGCCGCCGACCCGGAGGATCTGGAGACCCTGGACGTCTGCTGCGCCACCGGCTCCCTGCGCCGTGCCGCCGACCTTCTCCACCTGCACCACAGCAGCGTCGCCCGGCGCCTCGGCCGGATCGGGCGGACCCTCGGCATCGACCTCACCGAACCGGCCGGACTGACGCGGGCCGGGATCGCCCTCACCACCTGGCGGCTGCTGACCGGCTGAGCCCGCTCCGCCTCGCCCCCCCCCGCGCCCGCGAGGCGGCCGCGAGCAGTGCCCGTGACGTGTGTCCGCTTCCGCAACACGGCCGTTACGCCGGAGGGTTGACCACGGGTCAAGGGGCGGGGATAACTGAGCCGTAGCCGATACGGGGGCCGCAATCCGTAGGTTGGAGCCGTGGATGAGCATCGTGCCCTCGCCCCCGCTGGTCGGACGCGCCGCTGAACTGCGGACCCTCATCGACGCGGTGACCCGGCCGCCCGCGGTCGTGCTGGTGGAGGGCGAGGCGGGCATCGGCAAGACCCGGCTCGTCCGCGCCGCGCTCGACCGCCTGCCGTCCGGCGACCGGGCCGTCCTGCTCGGCTACTGCCACCAGATCCGAGAGCCGTTCCCGTACGGGCCGGTCTTCGAGGCGCTGCGGGACATCAGGGGACGGCTTCCGGCGGCGCACCGGCTCAACCCGGTCGCCGGTGCGCTCCGCGGCCACCTTCCCGAGCTGGCCGGCGCGCTGCCGCCGCCGCCCCAGCCCCTGGACGACCCGCGGGCCGAGCGCCACCGGGTGTTCCGCGC
>NZ_JBFAOO010000379.1:0-2673 GCF_040675265.1 Microbispora sp. NPDC049633 | reverse complement strand
GATCCGGGATCGCCTGCGCGCCCGGATCTCCTCCGGCGTGTACGCGCGCCTGCGGCGCTCGGCCCGGGCGATCACCACACCGGTCGCCGCGACACCGGTGAAGGCCGCCAGACCGAGTATCTTCCACCACCGCATGTGCCTAGGCTACTGCCGTGGCTCATACGCGCATAAGCCTCGACAAGGCACTCGAACTGGCCCGTACCGGTGACGTCTGGGTGTTCCGAGGACGCAGCGTCCCGGACCGCGCCATCCAGGTCACCACCAACAGCCCGGTCAACCACGTGGGGATGGCCGTGGTCATCGAGGACCTGCCGCCGCTCATGTGGCACGCCGAACTCGGCCGGTCGCTGCCCGACATGTGGTCGGGCACCCACCAGCGCGGCGTCCAGCTGCACGACATGCGCGACGCGGTCTGCGTCTGGGCCGCGAGGTACGGCCAGCGTGCCTGGCTGCGCCAGCTGGAGCCGGGCGCGAGCAGGGAGATGGAGGACGCCGTCCTGCGGACGATCGCGCGGGTGGACGGCACTCCGTTCCCGTCCACGGCCCGCCTGGCGGGACGCTGGCTCCGCGGGCGGCTCCCCGCGCTCCGGCCCGCGGCGTGGCGCGGGCTCCGGAACGCGGAGCGGCAGACCGCCCGCGACAGGGCACTGGAGACCGCCTACTGCGCGGAGGTCGTCGCCGTGACCTATGAGGCGATGGGCCTGCTGCCCAAGGGCCGCCGCCCGAACTGGTACGACCCCGGCAGGTTCTGGAGCGGCGACAACCTCGTGCTCGGCGAGGGGCACCGGCTGGGCGGCGAGATCGCGGTCGACGTTCCCGGCGGCGAGGCGCCCTGACCGCCCGTCGAGGTGTCCCCGGCGGTGCGGGCGCCCGCACCGCGTACGTCTCGATAACGCCCCGGCGAAGATTTTGCCGGGGCCGTCAACCTCCGGTGCCGCAGGCGCGTCAGGTGTAGGCACCGTTCGTCCAGACCCGGAGGGCAGAGCCCCATGCCTACTCCTGAGATGAGACGCGAGGATCTCGCCGGGACCACCGACCGAGAGCGGCGGGCGCGTCTCGCGCTCGACGCGATACGCCGCCAGGGCCCAGAGGCGGTGCAGGAGGAGACGCTGCGCCTGAAGTCCGAGCTGTTCCGGCAGTACGGATGGGAGGGGTACCAGCGGGTCATCGCCAAGATGGAAAGCGACCTGGCGCGGCTGCACGAGTCGCGCTGACCGTTCAGGCGGACGACGGGCAGGTGAGGTGGCGTCCGAGCCACTCGGTGACCCGCCGCACGAACGTGACCCGGTTGACCCGCCGCCGGATCTCGTGCCCCTCGTCCTCGAACAGCAGCAGCTCGCAGGGCACCCCGCGGGCCCGGGCCGCGCCGACGACCTGTTCGGCCTCGTACACCGGGACGTTGGTGTCCCGCGCGCCGTGCACCACCAGCAGGGGAGCGGCCAGGCGGTCGAAGGCGTGCAAGGGCGACAGCGCGTGCAGCAGGTCGCGGTCGGCCTCCGGATGGCCGTACTCGCTCACGGCGGCCGCGGCGATCCACGGCTCGGTGCGCTCGTAGAAGGTGGCGAAGTCGGCCATGCCGCACACGTCCACCCCGGCCCGGAAGAGCCCGGGGTAGGTGACGAGCGCGGCCAGGGTGAGATAGCCGCCGTACGACCACCCCATGCAGGCCATCCGGACTGGGTCGGCGAGGCCGGTCCGCACCAGGAACGCGGCGCAGTCGGCCACGTCGTCGATGGCGCGGAACCGCAGCGCGTGGTTGTCGGCCTCGCGGAAGGCCCGGCCGAACCCGGCCGAGCCGCGCACGTTCGGCGCGAAGACGCCGATCCCGGCGGCGGCCAGGCACTGGTACAGCGGGGTGAACGCGGGCCGCTCCTGGTCCTCCGGCCCGCCGTGCAGGAAGAGCGCGTACGGCGCCGGGCCTCGCGCGCCGGGCGGGCGGTAGAGCCACCCGCAGATCTCCAGCCCGTCGCGGGCCGGGACGCGCACGAGCTCGGCGTCCACGGCCCCGGCGACGCGTCCCGCCCCGGCGAGCGTCCGATACCGGCCCGTGTCGAGGTCGCACGACACCACCTGTGCGGGCTGGGCCGGCCCTTCCACCGCCAGCACGGCGATCCGGTCGTCCAGCGACACCCTGATCGAGGTCACCAGCTCACCCGGCGGAGGGGGCAGCGGGCGCCGCATCGGGCTGCCGGCAGCGTCGCCGGCGGCCCCGCCGGTGACGAGCGCGGTGTCGGCGACGCCCCCGGCGTGCCCCCAGCCGCGACCGCCGTCGCCCGGCTCCAGCACCTCCAGCTCCGAGCGGCCCGCGACGTTCCACACCAGCACCAGACGGCGGCCGTCCGCGCCGAGCGCGAAGCGGTCCAGCTCGGCGTCCGGGCGCTCGGCCAGCACCACCGGGCCGCCGCCCCGGCTCACCGCCACCAGCGCGGCGCGGTCCCGGCCCGCGTCGGACAGCAGGTAGGCGGTCTCGCCGTCGGGGGACAGGACGCCGTAGTCGGTCGAGCCGGGCAGGTCCGCCAGCAGCGGCTGCTCCGTGCCGCCCAGGGTCAGGTCCCTGAGATACATGCGCCGCATCCCCCTCGGGCCGCGGCGCAGCAGCACCCGCGCGTGGTCGCGGCTCACCGACTCCGGATGCACGAGCGGCCCGGCCGCGACGGTCTCCCTGCTCCCGGT
>NZ_JBFAOO010000378.1:0-2751 GCF_040675265.1 Microbispora sp. NPDC049633 | reverse complement strand
CGAGGAGTTCCCGCGCCGGCCGCCCGCTGACGTCCGCGTGCTCAGGATCCGCGTGCTCAGGATCCGCGTGCTCAGGACCAGACGGCGGCGACCGGCTCGGCGAGGGTGGCGGCCTGGTCGAGCCCCGCCTTGAAAGCCGGTCCCCACAGACCGGGGTCGAGGACGTTCTCGCCGAACACCGCGACCGAGGCGGCGTCGGGGTGGACGACGTAGGAGGCGGTCGCGCCGGCCTTCGCCATCTCGGCGTCGAGGACGGCCCGGGGGGTCAGGTTCCCGAGCGGTTCGAGCACCACAAGGGCGCGGGCGCCCGCCGCGAGGTCGGCGTTGGTCGCCGAGCGGACCCCGCCGTCCACATACCTGCGGCCGTTGATCTCCACGGGCGGGAAGACCATCGGCACGGCGCAGCTCGACGCGACGGCGAGCACCAGCGGCGCGCCCGAGGACCGGTCCCACACGACGAACTCGCCGGTGGCCGCGTCGACGCTGGTGATGAGCAGCTCGCGCTCGGGCCACTCCTTCACGGGCAGCCGCTCGCCGACCGCGGCGAGCCGCTCCGCCGCGTGGTCCACCTTCGCCTCCAGGGCCATCCGGCCGACCCTGCGCCGGGCCTCCCGCCTGTCGAGGTTCGGGTCGAACATGACGGCGAACGCCTGCATGACCTCGTCCATGTCGACGGCCGGGGGCGGGCCGGTGTCCACCTTCACCTGGTGGGCGACGGCCTCCTCCAGGTCGGCGCCCGTGGCCACGAGCGTGCCGACGACCGAGCCGGCCGAGGTGCCGATGATCCGGTCCGCCGTCCCCAGGTCGACGCCGAGGCGGCGCAGGCCGGTGACGATCCCCGCCTCCCAGGCGATGCCGGCGACTCCTCCGCCGCCGAGCACGAGAGCTGTAGTCATGTCCAGAATTATGTTCCACGAGACGGGATGCTCCGGCCCGGATGAAACCGGTTGAGATTTGTCTGGACGCCAAACTATTGACGGCACTTCCGCCGGTGTGTGAACCTTCCTTCCAGATTTCCATGCACGTGCGAGAAGGACGGTCAGGGTCCCCACCTGGTCGTGCATGGCCGGTTGTCCGTGCTCGGAGGGAAACCGTCCATGCGAAGATTCGCATCCATGCTCGTGGTCGCCGCCGTGGCCCTGGTCACGGCCGTGATCAGAATGTCCCCGGTGTCGGCCGTCGCAGCCGACCCGTACACGTTCAAGAACGTGCAGATCGCCGGGGGCGGCTTCGTCCCCGGCATCGTGTTCAGCCAGGCCCAGAAGGACCTGATCTACGCCCGTACCGACATCGGCGGCGCGTACCGCTGGAACCAGTCCTCCCAGACCTGGACGCCGCTGCTCGACTGGGCCGGCTGGTCCAACTGGGGCTACAACGGCGTCGCCAGCATCGCCGCCGACCCGGTGGACGCCAACAAGGTGTACGCCGCGGTCGGCATGTACACCAACAGCTGGGACCCCAACAATGGCGCGATCCTGCGCTCGTCGAACAAGGGCGACACCTGGCAGGTGACCCCGCTGCCGTTCAAGCTGGGCGGCAACATGCCGGGCCGCGGCATGGGCGAGCGCCTCGCCGTGGACCCGAACAAGAACAGCGTCCTGTACTTCGGCGCGCCCAGCGGCAACGGCCTGTGGCGGAGCACCGACTCCGGCGCCACCTGGTCGAAGGTGACCAACTTCCCGAACGTCGGCAACTACGTCGCCAGCCCCGGAGACGCCTACAACGGTGACAACCAGGGTGTCGTCTGGGTGACCTTCGACAAGCGGACCGGCACGTCGGGCAACGCCACCCAGACCATCTACGTGGGCGTGGCCGACAAGAGCAACACCGTCTACCGCACCACCAACGGCGGCACCTCGTGGGAACGGGTCGCCGGGCAGCCCACCGGCTACATCGCCCACAAGGGCGTGCTCGACACGGCCAACGGCTACCTCTACATCGCCACCAGCGACACCGGCGGCCCGTACGACGGCGGCAAGGGCGACGTGTGGCGCTACGCCACCGCCACCGGCACCTGGACCCAGATCAGCCCGATCCCGTCCAGCAGCGGCGACGACTACTTCGGCTACAGCGGCCTGACCATCGACCGGCAGAACCCGAAGACCATCATGGTCGCCACCCAGGTCTCCTGGTGGCCCGACGCGATCTTCTTCAGGAGCACCGACAGCGGCGCGACCTGGACCCGCATCTGGGACTGGACGTCCTACCCGAACCGCAGCTTCCGCTACAAGATGGACATCTCCGCCGCGCCGTGGCTGACCTTCGGGACCAACCCCCAGCCGCCGGAGGTCACGCCCAAGCTGGGCTGGATGAACGAGTCGGTGGAGATCGACCCGTTCAACTCCGACCGGATGATGTACGGCACCGGCGCGACGATCTACGGCACCACCGACCTCACCAAGTGGGACTCGGGTGGCCAGTTCACGATCAAGCCGATGGTGAAGGGCCTGGAGGAGACCGCCGTCCTCGACCTGATCAGCCCGCCGAGCGGCGCCCCGCTGGTCAGCGCGCTCGGCGACATCGGCGGCTTCCGGCACACCAACCTCGACGCCGTGCCGTCCATGATGTTCACCCAGCCCGTCTTCACCTCCACGACCTCGCTCGACTACGCCGAGACCAACCCGAGCGTGATGGTGCGGGCCGGCAACTTCACCGACGCCGACCGGCCGAACGACAGCCACGTCGCGTTCTCGACCGACGGCGGGGCCAACTGGTTCCAGGGCACCGAGCCGGGCGGGATCAACAACGGCG
>NZ_JBFAOO010000377.1:1196-2753 GCF_040675265.1 Microbispora sp. NPDC049633 | reverse complement strand
GCGATCAAGGAGGCCGGCCGGGACGAGTTCTTCATGGTCGGTGGTGCGGGTTCGGCCAACGCGATGCGTGACATCCAGGCCGACAGCGGTGTGCTGAAGGCCACGGTCACCTACAGCCCGACGATGGCCGCCTCGGCGATCAAGCTGGCGCGACTGATCGCGCAGGGCAAGGGCATGAGCGACCTGCTGGAGCAGCAGGTGCCGCAGTCGATCACCCTGACCTCGGAGACCGTCACCAAGGACAACGCCGACAAGTACCTGCCTACCGGCTTCGAGTCATGAGGCCTGTCATCGGGATCGGCATGGTCGGGTACGCGTTCATGGGCCGGACCCACTCTCAGGCCTGGCGCAGTGTGGACGCGTTCTTCGACCTGCCGGTCAAACCCGCGATGGTGGCGGTGGCCGGCAGGTCCGCCGAGGCGACCGCGCAGGCCGCCGAGAAGCTGGGCTGGGCCCACGCGGAGACCGACTGGAAGCGGCTCCTCGAGCGTGACGACGTGCAGGTCGTCGACATCTGCACGCCCGGTGACAGCCACGCCGAGATCGCGATCGCGGCGCTGGAGGCGGGCAAGCACGTCATCTGCGAGAAGCCGCTCGCCAACACCGTGGCCGAGGCCGAGGCCATGGCCGCCGCCGCCCGCGCGGCGGCGGCGCGCGGCGTGCGCAGCATGGTCGCCTTCAACTACCGCCGGGTGCCCGCCGTCGCGCTGGCCCGGCGGTTCGTCGAAGAGGGCAGGCTCGGGGAGATCCGGCACGTGCGGGCGCAGTACCTGCAGGACTGGATCGTCGACCCCGAGTTCCCCCTGGTCTGGCGCCTGCAGAAGGACAAGGCCGGATCCGGGGCTCTCGGCGACATCGGCGCCCACATCATCGACACCGCGCAGTTCGTCGTCGGCCGGTCGCTGACCGGGGTGAGCGCGATCACCGAGACCTTCGTCAAGCAGCGTCCGCTCGCCGAGGGGTCGAGCGGCCTGGCCGGCCAGGGCGGCACCGGTGAGATGGGCGAGGTGACGGTGGACGACGCCGCGCTGTTCATCGGCCGCTTCGAGGGCGGGGCGCTGGCCTCCTTCGAGGCCACCCGGTTCGCCGCGGGCCGCAAGAACGCGCTGCGCATCGAGGTCAACGGATCGCTGGGCAGCCTGTCCTTCGACTTCGAGGCGATGAACGAGCTGTGGTTCCACGACCACACGCTCGACGCCGCCGAGGGCGGGTTCCGGCGGATCCTCGTCACCGAGGCGGACCACCCGTACGCCGGGGCGTGGTGGCCGCCGGGTCACGGCCTCGGCTACGAGCACACCTTCACCCACGAGGTGAAGGACTTCATCGAGGCGGTGGCCGCAGGCGCCGACCCCGCACCGTCCTTCGAGGACGGGCTCCGGGTGCAGAAGGTGCTCGCCGCCGTGGAGCAGAGCGCGGCTGAGGGCAGCCGCTTCACCGATGTGGAGGATTCATGACCAGGCCCATCACGTTGTTCACGGGGCAGTGGGCGGACCTGCCGTTCGAGGAGGTCTGCCGCCTCGCCTCCGAATGGGGCTACGACGGCCTGGAACTCGCCTG
>NZ_JBFAOO010000377.1:0-1097 GCF_040675265.1 Microbispora sp. NPDC049633 | reverse complement strand
GATCACGTTGTTCACGGGGCAGTGGGCGGACCTGCCGTTCGAGGAGGTCTGCCGCCTCGCCTCCGAATGGGGCTACGACGGCCTGGAACTCGCCTGCTGGGGCGACCACTTCGAGGTCGACAAGGCCCTCGCCGACGACTCCTACATCGAACGCAAAAAGGAAACCCTGGCCAAGTACAACCTCGGGGTGTGGACGATCTCCAACCACCTCGTCGGCCAGGCCGTCTGCGACCACCCCATCGACGAACGCCACAAAGGCATCCTGCCCGCCCGCATCTGGGGCGACGGCGAACCCGAAGGCGTCCGCCGCCGCGCCGCCGAGGAAATCAAGGACACCGCCCGCGCGGCCGCCAAACTCGGCGTCAAGACCGTCGTCGGCTTCACCGGCTCCTCCATCTGGCACACCCTGGCCATGTTCCCGCCGGTCCCACCGACCATGATCGAAGCCGGCTACGCCGACTTCGCCGACCGCTTCAACCCCATCCTCGACGTCTTCGACGAGGTCGGCGTCCGCTTCGCCCACGAGGTACACCCCAGCGAGATCGCCTACGACTACCACACCACCCTGCGCACCCTGGAGGCCATCGGCAACCGCCCGGCCTTCGGCCTCAACTGGGACCCCTCCCACATGGTGTGGCAGGGCCTGGACCCCGCCGGGTTCATCCTCGACTTCGCCGACAAGATCTACCACGTCGACTGCAAGGACGCCCGGGTCGCCACCCGCGACGGCCGCCGCGGCCGCCTGGCCTCCCACCTGGCCTGGGCCGACCCCCGCCGCGGCTGGGACTTCGTGTCCACCGGACGCGGCGACGTCCCCTGGGAGGAGTGCTTCCGCGCACTCAACCACATCGGCTACGACGGCCCCATCTCCATCGAGTGGGAGGACGCGGGCATGGACCGGCTGCACGGCGCACCCGAATCCCTCGCCTACATCCGCTCCCTCAACGCCATCACCCCACCCGAGGCCGCCTTCGACGCCGCCTTCTCCTCCGAGAGCTGACCTCTCTCCCCAGCTCCCGTGAGGCCCCGGGGCCGGGCCGCGCACACGCGCGACCCGGCCCTTCGCCATGTCCTCACCCCCACGCCGCCACCACGTC
>NZ_JBFAOO010000376.1:0-2777 GCF_040675265.1 Microbispora sp. NPDC049633 | reverse complement strand
CCGGGCGGGGCCGCCGCCCGGCGCCGGGGGTGGGTGGGCCGCTCAGCCTCCCATCTGCTGGTTGGCATCGGTCAGCTTGGCCTTGACGGCCTCCTCGGTGACCGGCTTGCCGCTCGCGACGTCCGCGAACAGCTGGTTCATGGCGTTGCCCACGAGCGTCTCGAACTGGCTCTCCTGGGCCACCTGCGGCAGCGGCGCGGCCGTGGTGGAGAGGATCTGCTGGAACGTCTTGATCGTCTCGCTCTCGAACGCCGGGTCGTCGTAGGCGTCCGTGACGGTCGGCAGCGAGCCGTACGCCTTGTTGAGGTTCTGCTGGGTCTGCTTGGCCGTCATGAACTGGGCGAACTTCAGCGCCCCGTCCTTGTTGGCGGCCGTCTTGAACACGGCGAGGTTGATGCCGGCGACCATGGCGTTGACCTGCTCGCCGCCCTGCGACGGGTCGGGCAGCGGGATCGGGGCCAGGCCGTAGTCGTCCTCGGACCAGCCGGCCTGCTTGAGCTGCGTGGCGATCGACTGCCACATGAGCATGCCGGCCTTGCCGGAGACGAAGTCCTGCACCGCCTCGGTGCCGTTGGCGTACTCCGCGTTGCTCGGATTGACGATTTTGTGGACGGCCATCAGGTCGAGGTACTGCTTGATGGCCCTGGTCTCCTGGTCGGAGTCGAAGTGCGGCTTGCCGGAGGCGTCGAACAGCTCGGCGCCGTGCTGCCGGCCGAAGATGAAGGCGTGGTGGGCGTTCTCGCTGACGCTCGCGCCCTCGACGGCGAGCCCCCATTTGCCGTCCTTGGTCAGCTTCTTGCCGTCCGCGATCAGCTCGTCCCACGTGGCCGGCGGCTTGTCGATGCCGGCCTCCTTGAACATCTTCTTGTTGTAGAAGAGGCCGTACGTCATGCCGTAGATCGGCACGGCGGTGGGCGGCTGGCCGGGGGCGCCGGTCGCGGCGAGGCTGGGGCCGAGGAAGCGCTCCTTGCCGCCGAGCGTCTTGAGCAGCGCGTCGTCCCACGGCACGAACGCCCCGGTCGCCTGCAGCGAGGCCGACCAGGTGTTGCCGATGTTGACCACGTCAGGGCCCTTGCCCGACGTGGTCGCGGCGAGGATGCGGTTGAGCAGGTCGGCCCATGGGACGACCTCCAGGTTCACCGTGATCCCGGTCTCCTTGGTGAACCTGTCCAGCTCGGGCCTCAGCACCTCCTTGTCGTTCTCCAGGCTCGTGCCCTGGTTGGACGCCCAGTAGGTGATCGTCTGGGCCGCGCTCCCGCCGGCCGATCCGGCCGTGGACGGCGAGTCGCCGGCGCCGCAGGCCGTCGCGGCGAGCACGAGGGCTCCGGCGACGGCGAGGAGATATGGCTTGCGTCTGCGCACGGGTGTTGTCCTCACTCTTGCGGGTGCGACCGCCCGCCCGCGAGGGCGGGGGCCTGGGGGGTGAACAGTCCATGTCCTGCGACAGCGGGGCGCGGACGGCCCCCGCCTGCGCGAAAGCCGCCCCTCGTTCCGGGGCGTGCCTCGCGCGCACGGGCTCTCCTCGCCGCCACGGCTTGGAGAGCGCTCTCCAAGCAGGAGAGTGTCGCGGAAGGCCGGACGTGTCAAGAGGCGGCCTTCACCGTCCCACCCCGCCCGGCCGCCCCTTCGCCGGTCTCACCGGCATGAACTGGGCGTTTCGGCGATGACGCGGTCCCGCCTTGACAGGGCGGCCGCCGGAGACCACGCTCTGGGAAAGCGCTCTCCCATCCCTGTTCCCTCGGCACGAAAGAGGTCGTCACTTCCCAGCCGCATGCCGGGCACGTCCCGGACGCCCTGCCGGCCGGTCCCGCGTCGCCCCCGCCCCGGCCGCCGTTTACCGTGTCAATACGCGTTCTTTACTTTTTTTGCCAATTTGTGCGTCCGTTCGAACTTCGGGGGTAGCTCGCCGCTCCAGGGACGATTTCGACCCAAGGAGGCTTCAGTGAGCGACTTCCATACCGAGACGCGAACATACGCCGGGGGAAGCGAGCTGCCGCAGGACGCCGGCCGTCAGCAGACCGGACAGCAGGGCACCACACAGGCAGGCACCACGCAGCCGGGTACCGCGCAGCCGGGTACCGCGCAGCCGCGTACCGGGCAGCCGCGTACCGGGCAGCAGGTGCGGCAGGCCGCGCAGGAGACGGCCCACGAGGCCAAGTCGGCCGCCGGCGAGGTGGCGCTGACCGCCAAGGACCAGGCGCGGACGGTGGCCCACGAGGCCAGGGAGCAGACGCGGCACGTTCTCCACCAGCTGCGCAGGCACACCGACGAGCAGGCCCGGCACCAGAGCAGGCGCGCCGCCGACACGATCCGGCAGTGGACCGGCGAACTGGAGGCCATCGGCGACAACGCCAAGCCCGACTCCCCCATGCGGGGAGTGGTCCAGCAGGTCGCGGAGCGGGGTCACCGCGCCGCCGACTACCTGGAGACCGAGGGCGTTCAGGGCGCGGTGCGCGACGTGCAGGACTTCGCGCGGCGCCGTCCGGGGCTGTTCCTCGCCGGCGCCGTGGTCGCGGGATTCCTCGTCGGGCGGGCCGTCAAGGCCGTCGCCTCGGCCGAGGATCCGCACGCGAGCGGCCCGGCGAACGGCCCGGCGAACGGCACCCTGGACGGTGACGCCAGGTGGTCCGGCTCCGGCGCCGCCTACGACTCCGGATACCGCTCTGGATACGACTCCGCCTCCGGCGACGGGAGCGGCGCCGCGTACGGTTCCGGGTCGCCCTCGTCCGCTGCGTACGGCACCCGCCCGGTCACCACGTACGGCACGGGCACCCGGC
>NZ_JBFAOO010000375.1:0-2778 GCF_040675265.1 Microbispora sp. NPDC049633 | reverse complement strand
GGCGATGGCGCCGCCGGCCGCGCCGACCGCTCCCGCCTCCACGGCCGCGTCGTACCAGTCGATGTCGCTCTTCGTGGGCTCGGGGACGTTCTCGCCCCGGAACTGGTTGAGGGAACTGGCGTACACGTCCAGTGCGGGCACCACGCCGCGCGCCGAGGGCGACCCCGACTGCCCCGCCGCGGCGGAGGTCTCCACGATCGCGGTCATCACCGCGACCGTGGAGGCCCTGAGCCGGCGGAGTTGCTCCTTGACCTGCTTGGCGTCCTCACCCGTCGTCCAGTGCTTGTCGAGCGAGTCCAGGTGCCGGTCGAGCGTCTCGACCACGGACTTGAGCTTGTCGTGCACGCCCTTGAACTCGCCCGAGGCCGCCCTGATGAGCTCGGGGTCGGTCTTCTCGAGCGAGGTGCGCAGCGTGTCCAGCATGACGACGCCCGGATCGGACGCGTCGATCGCCGCCCTGATGGGCATCTTCCGCTCCGCCACGGCGCCTCCTCAACCACTCCGCATGCGACTAGACGTCCGCCACACCGAGGTGCCGCGCGCCCGCCTGCTCTCCGGCGTCGAGGTTCCTGACCGCCAGTTCCAGGCGTTCGGCGGCGATGCCGAGGGTCGAGGCGATCTCCGCGTAGATGGCGGTGACCGCGACCTCCGCGCTGGTCAGGCTCGAGTGGAACCCCGTGGCGGCCTCCCAGAAGCCGCCGATCGCCTCACGCCGCATGATCAGGCGCTTCACCGCGCCGCCCTCGTGGAAGGCGACCGGTGTCATCGTGCCCTTGGACGCGCCCGGCGCCAGCACCTCGAGGACCTCCTCGAAGTCCTTGCGCGCGTTCCTGAGCGCGGTCCGGCTGACCTGCACGCCACCGTCGCGACCCATGCGTCACCCTCCGTCAACGCCGTGACGGGCACCGGCGAAGGAGCGCCGGCGCCTCCGGCCGTACCGTCGGACGTCCGCTCACTTGCCGTCGAACATGGCCGCGTTGATCCGCTCCACGTCCTGCATGTTCATGTTGGTGATGTTGATGTTCTTCGCCAGCAGCGAGACGATGTCCGCCAGGCCCTTGGCCTCCTGCTGCCAGATCCGCCGGGTCTGGTCGTAGGCGTCCTTGGCGCTGCCCTGCCAGATCGCGGTCTTGGTGTTGAGCTTGTTCTCCAGGTTCTCCAGCTCGGTGACCAGCCGGTTGAAGGCGTTCTGGAACTCGGTCTCGCCTGAGTCGAGACCACTGAAGTTGACCTTGGTGATGTCGAAGTCCACCATCGCGCTCTCCGTCCGTTCCTGGTGGTCGTCTCGGGCTCAGCGGCTGTACGAGGCGGGCGGGGCCTGGTTGATGAGCGCCTCGATCTTGTTGATCTCGGCGGTCGCCTGCGCGTTGAACTCGGCGTAGTTCTTGTTGTTCGCCCTGATGCTCTCCGCGAGGGTCTGCAGGCTGCCCAGGATGACGTCCATGCGCTCGTGCCACAGCAGGTGCACCTTGTTGAACGCGTGGTGCGACTCGCCCTGCCAGTGGGTCCTGAGGTTCTCGCCGGCGCTGTCCAGGTAACGCTGGATGCCGCGGATGTTCTCGGCCGCGTCGCCGATCCAGGTGATCGCCTCGTCCAGGTCGTGCCGGCTGACTTGAGCCTGGCTTGCGCCAGAGTGCGACATGGCCACCTCCACTGATCCTGTCAATTACCCCCGACCAGGAGGGTCGGGTGGTCGACCCAAAAGTCACAGTAATGGATCAGTGGACGCCTTGCCGGGACTGTCCGAGATTAAGATTCTGTCACGTCTCTTGTGGTTTTGTCAGACAGCCGGTTAGGGGATTTGTACGTTTTGCGAGCTTTGGGGTGACTCGCGCCGCATTTAGGTGAAACCGAAATCAATCGGCCGGAGGATGTTGTGACGGATACGAGCGGGGGCGCGACGAATCCTTTCGCCGGCCTCGCGACCACGATGGGATCGGGGGGCGCGGTGGACCCGCGCCTGACGGACCCCGAGTTCAAGATGGACTACGGCGAGGTCGCGAAGTTCGGCAACGACGTGGCCGGCCGGGGGCAGGTCCTGGCGGACACGAGCGGCCGGATCAAGAAGATCCACCTTCCGCCGCTGACCTTCGGTGTGATCGGCGGCGCCCTGAACGGCGTGCACAGCCAGGTGCGGAACCAGGCGGCCGACGCCGTGGCGAAGGGCAAGGACGTCCTGGAGTCCTGGAAGGCGGCCCTCGACCAGGCGGTCAAGAACGCCAAGGAAGCCGAGAAGCAGAGCTCGGGCGGCACCGGGAAGGACGGCCTGGACGGTCTCAAGGGCGGTCCGAAGGGGGCCGGGTTCGACCCCAAGAACCTGGGGCTCGGCGGCGGCGGTCTCCCGAAGGGCGCATCCGGTCTCGGCGACGGCTGGAAGCCGCCCAAGGACATGCCGGGCGCCGACCTCGACACCGGCCTGAAGCATCCGGACCTGCCCGGCACGGGCGACCTGCCCGGTCCCGGCGGGAACGGCGGCCTGCCCGGCGCCGGCGACCCGAACGGCGGCCTCGGCGGCAGCGGCCTCGATCCGGACGGCAGCGGCCTCGGGAAGGACGGCCTCGGCCGTACGAGCCTCGACGGGCTCGGCCAGAACGGGGTGAACCCGCTGGAGACGCCCAAGCTGAACGCCCCGGGCGACACCTCCCTCTCGGGGCACAACCCGAACCCGCCGTCCGTGCCGACGCTGCCGACGACGCCGGCGACCCCCGGCCTCGGCCCGACGGGCTACGGCCCGGGCGACTACCCCGCGGGGACGCGGACCGGCACCGGCGGCTACGG
>NZ_JBFAOO010000374.1:0-2893 GCF_040675265.1 Microbispora sp. NPDC049633 | reverse complement strand
CCATGACCTCGTCATGATCCGGACACTGGTAGACATATCCGCGTGATTCGCGTACTCCTTGCCGAGCACCCCGATGAAGATCGCGCCGGCGTTGCGCACGCGGGCGGCGACCGCGTGCGCGTCGGCCGTCTGGATCTCAAGGTGCTCGGCGGCGTAGGCGTCGACGACCCTCAGGCCGTCCTCGATGTCGGAGACGAGCACGATGCCGGACTGGCGGCCGGCGAGCGCCTCGGTGATGCGCGCGGAGTGCCGCGTCGCGGCCACCTGGCCGGGCAGTTCCTTCTCCACCGCGTCGGCCAGCTCGGGACTCGTGGTGACCAGGACGGCCGCCGCGATCACGTCGTGCTCGGCCTGGCTGATCAGGTCGGCGGCGACGTGCGCGGGGTCGGCGGTCTCGTCCGCGAGGATCGCGATCTCGGTCGGACCCGCCTCCGAGTCGATCCCGATGCGGCCCTTGAGCAGGCGCTTGGCCGCGGCCACCCAGATGTTGCCCGGACCGGTCACCATCGTGGCCGGGCGGCACTCCTCGGTGCCGTAGGCGAACATCGCCACGGCCTGGGCGCCGCCCACGGCGTACACCTCGTCGACGCCGAGCAGCGCGCAGGCGGCGAGGATCGTGGGGTGCGGCAGGCCGCCGAACTCCTTCTGCGCGGGCGAGGTGACGGCCAGCGAGGGCACGCCCGCCTCCTGCGCGGGGACCACGTTCATGACCACGCTGGAGGGGTAGACGGCCCGGCCTCCGGGGACGTACAGCCCCACGCGGTCGACCGGAACCCAGCGCTCGGTGACCGTGCCGCCCGGCACGACCTGCGTGGTGGTGTCGGTGCGCCGCTGGTCGCGGTGGACCAGGCGGGCGCGGCGGATCGACTCCTCCAGCGCCGCGCGCACGACCGGGTCCAGCTCCTCGAGGGCGCGTGCGAGTGCCTCGGCGGGCACCCGGGCCGACTCGATCTCGACGCCGTCGAACCTCGCGGTCAGCTCCCGTACGGCTGCCGCGCCGCGATGGCGTACGTCCTCACAGATGGGCCGCACCTTCTCCAGGGCGGCCTCGACGTCGAGTTCGGCGCGGGGCAGCACGTCGCGCAGGTCGGCAGGAAGGGACCCGCGCAGGTCGATACGGGAAATCACCGTCCCAGTCTACGGATGACCAGGGCCGGATCCGCGTGTGTCCAGCATGCGGGACGGGCGTTTCACCGGCGGGCGCACCCTCCCGGAGCTGCGACGTCGTCGTCCACGCTCGATTCGGGGCCCGGACCTTGACGGGTTTTCGGGCACCGATCCACACTCTCGGCCAAGGACAGTCACATTCGGTCAGTCGAAGGCGGGGTCTCGTGCTCCCGGCACAGCGTCACCAGCGGATCATCGAAGCCCTCGGGCGGAAGGGCACCGTACGCACCGAGGACCTGGCCGCGCTGCTCGGCGTCTCCCACGAGACCGTCCGGCGCGACCTGGCGATCCTGGAGCGCCGCGCGCTGCTCGTCCGCGTCCACGGCGGCGCGACCGCGGCGCCGTCCGGCACCGGCGAGGAGCTGTCCTACCTGGAGCGCTCGACGAGCCGCTCCGAGGCGAAGGCCGTGATCGGCGAGCTCGCGGCGCGGCTACTGCGGCCGGGCCAGACCGTGATCATCGACGTGGGCACCACGGCCGTCCACGTCGCCAGGGCCCTCCCTCCGGCCTTCCGGGGGGTGGTCGCCACCTGCTCGCTGCTCGTGGCGGCCGAGCTGGCCGGCCGTCCCGGCGTGGAGGTGCTGGTGTCGGGCGGGCGCGTCAGGCAGGGCGACCTCGCCGTCTCCAACGCCCACACGCTGGGGTTCTTCCAGGACCTGCGCGCCGACGTGGCGTTCCTCGGCTCGGGCGGCGTGGACGCCGAGGCCGGGCTCACCGACTACTTCCTGGACGAGGTCGCGACCAAGCGGGTGATCCTCGCCGGCACCGCCCGGACGTACGTGCTCGCCGACAGCTCGAAGCACGGCAGGGTCGCCGCCTACCGGGTGTGCGCCCTGGACGACCTAGCCGGTCTCATCACCGACGCGGAACCCCCTCCCGCGCTCGCGTCCGCCCTGGTCAGAGCGGATGCCGAGGTGATCAGTCCATAGGCGGCCGGCGATCGACCAGGGCGCCTCGGGCACCGCCTCGCACCCCGATCGACGAACCGAGTATCAGTGGTCCGCCACCACTTCCCGCACGCCGAATAGCCGCAATTCGTCCTTTGGAGCGATATGAGCGGGCATTCATCTGTGGCTCCAATCAATCGCCCAGCCGCGGTTGATTGAGGCGGTAGGCCAGGGGGAGAATTAGCACAGGAATTCGAATCTGGCCGTGGAAACGGAGGGCGCGATGGACACGTTGGGCAACGTCCATAGGCGCTCTCGGCGTCCGAATATCTCTGGTCGTTGGTGGGCCGACGCGACGGCCAATTCACCGCTCTGGCCGTCAGAAGCCCCCAGACATTTCTGTAAGAGCGGGACCTGCCCGTGCCCTGAATGCGTGTCGCGCGACAAGGGCGCATCCCTTTCCGACAGCACGCGGAAGCCCGGCGACGGAAGCACCAGTGGTCATGCCGGCACTGCGGGTAGTGCTGCGGACCCTGGTTCCGGTCGTCCCGAGGCCGGTGCCGGTCGGAATAGGGGCCGGTCGTCGTGGGTGTTGGTTGGTGCTGTTCGTGAGTCGGCGCAGTCGTTGGCGCTGGCGCCGGTTCCGGACGATGTGGACATCTGCCTGGCCGAGACCGAGGAGTTGTTGTTCGCCCGGGATCGGATCACGTGTGCTCTTGCTGATCGGGTGGGGCGGGTGCATCGGGCGGGGCAGGCCAAGCAGCAGGGGCATGCCTCCACCCGCAGCTGGCTGCGCACCACGGGCGGGATGACGGTCGCGGGCGCGGGCCGCCTGCTGA
>NZ_JBFAOO010000373.1:0-2907 GCF_040675265.1 Microbispora sp. NPDC049633 | reverse complement strand
GCAGCAGCGGCACTACCTGGACGGCGCTGCCGGTGATCTCCACGCCGCGTTGGTCGCCCTGCTCCCACGCCGTACGGCGGGAGCTGACCGTGCCGGAGGTCGCCCAGTCGGTCGTGCTCACCCGCCTGGAGGGCGGCAAGACGCCGATGCCCGACGGCGAGACCGTGCGGGAGTTCGCCGCGCACGGCACGACGATGGCGCTGTTCCTGTCGGCGGCCCGCTCGGCGCAGCTGCAGCAGGAGCTGCTGGCGGGCGGCTACCCGCCGCAGACGCCCTGCGTGGTCGGCTACCGGGTCACCTGGGAGGACGAGCTGGTGCTGCGCTGCCGCCTGGACGAGCTGGCGGCGACCGTGCGCGCCCACCGGCTCTGGAAGCACACGCTGGTGCTGGTCGGGCCCGCGCTGGAGGCCCACGGGACGCGCTCGCACCTCTACCATCCGGGCCACTTCCACGGCCACCGCCGCTCCGAGCCCGCGGCGCGGCGCGAGCTGCGAGGCTCGCGATGAGCGACACCCCCGAGCTGCGCGAGCCGGACCTGCCGCGCACGATGCGGGTGCGCAAGCGGGCGCTGCGCACCGGATGGACGACGGGCACCTGCGGCGCCGCCGCCGCGAAGGCCGCCAGCATCGCGCTCGCGCACGGCGACACCCCGCCCACCGTGGACACGCCGCTGCCCGGCGGCGGCCGGGTGACGCTGCCGGTCGACTCCTACGCCGTGGGCGACGCCAGGGCCACGGCCGTGGTCGTGAAGGACGCCGGCGACGACCCCGACGTGACCCACGGCGCGCACCTGACCGCGACCGTGTCCTGGCGTCCCGAAGCCGGCATCGAACTGGACGGCGGCGTCGGCGTCGGCGTGGTCACCCGGCCGGGCCTCGGCCTGGAGGTCGGCGGCCCCGCCATCAACCCGGTCCCCCGGGCGCAGATCACCCAGGCCGTCGGCGAGGTTCTGGACCTCGGGCGGCGCGGCGTCCGCGTGGTCATCAGCGTGCCCGAGGGCGAGCGGATGGCCCGCAAGACCACCAACGCCAGGCTCGGCATCCTCGGCGGCATCTCGATCCTCGGCACCACCGGGATCGTGCGGCCGTTCTCCACCGAGTCGTGGCGCTCGTCGGTCCTGCAGGCGATCGACGTGATGGCGGCGCAGGGCGAGCGCACGCTGGTGCTGTCCACGGGCGGGCGCACCGACCGGGCCGCGATGCGGCTGCGGCCCGGCCTGCCCGCCGTGTGCTTCGTCGAGGTCGGCGACTTCACCGGGGCCGCGCTGCGCCGGGCCGCCGACTCGGGACTGACCGACGTGCTGTTCGTCGGCATGGTCGGCAAGCTGACCAAGCTCGCCGCGGGCGTGCTCATGACGCACTACACCCGCTCCAAGATCGACAAGGACCTGCTGGCCGGGGTGACCCGGGAGGCGGGCGGCGACGAGGCCCTGGCCGGGCGGGTCGCCGAGGCGAACACCGCCCGCCACGCCTACGAGCTGTGGGAGGCCGCCGGGCTGCTCGAACCCGCCGGGCGCGTGCTGTGCGCGCGGGTGAAGGACGTGCTGGAGCGGTTCTGCGACGGCGCGCTCACCGCGTCCGTGATCATGGTCGATCCCGACGGGCTCGCCCCCGTCGCCTCCAGCGAGGAGGCCGGCCGGTGGTGACGGTGATCGGCGTCGACGGACGTCCCCTCGCCCCGTGGGCCGCCGCGCGGCTGGCCGGGGCGACGCTGGTGGCGGGGGCCGCCCGCCACCTGGACGCGCTGCCCGTGCCCGCCCGGGCCGAGCGCGTCGTGCTGGGGGACGTGGCGGCGGGAGTGCGGGCCCTCGCGGCCCATGACGGCCCGGCCGTCGTGCTCGCCTCGGGTGACCCCGGGTTCTTCGGCCTCGTCCGCCTCCTGCGCGAGCACGGCCTCGGCGTCGAGGTCGCACCCGCCGTCTCCTCGGTCGCGGCGGCCTTCGGACTGGCCGGGCTGAGCTGGGACGACGCCGTCGTGGTGAGCGCGCACGGGCGCGACCCCCGCCGGGCCGTCAACGCCTGCCGGGCGCTGGCCAAGGTCGCCGTGCTCACCGCGCCCGGCGCGGGCCCCGCCGAGATCGGCGCCGCGCTGCGCGGCTGGCCACGCCGGCTCCTGGTCGCGGAGCGTCTCGGCGCCGCCGGACGGCGGGTGACCGAGTGCACGCCCGAGGAGGCCGCGGGGCGGGAGTGGGCCGACCCCAACGTGGTGCTCTGCCTGATGGATCGGCCGTCTTCGCGCGGCTGGGCGGCGCCGCCACGCCCGACTCCGGAGCGCTGGGCGCTGCCAGAGGAGCGCTTCGAGCACCGCGACGGCATGATCACCAAGGCGGAGGTGCGGGCGCTGGCGCTCGCCCACCTCGGTCCCGGCGTGGGCGACCTGGTCTGGGACCTCGGCTGCGGCAGCGGCTCCGTGGCCGTCGAGGCGGCGCGGTTCGGCGCCGCCGTCGTCGCCGCCGACCGCGACCCCGCCCAGTGCGACCGGACGCGCCGCAACGCCGCCGCGTACGGCGTCGAGGTGCGGGTGGTGCACGGCGAGGCGCCCGGATGCCTGGCCGGGCTGCCCGTCCCGGACGCGGTGTTCGTCGGCGGGGGCGGCGCCGAGGTGGTGGGTCACGTGGCGGGTCTCGCCCCACGGACCGTGGTCGCCGCGCTCGCCGCCGTCGACCGGGTGCCCACCGTACGCGACGCGCTGCGCGCCGCGGCGTACGACGTCGGCGGCGTGTCGCTGGCGGCGAACAGGTTCGCGGACCTGCCCGGCGGCGCCACGCGTCTCGCCGCGGCCAATCCGGTCTTTCTCGTATGGGGGCATCGATGACGGTTACCGGACTGGTCACCGCGACGAAGGCGGGCCGGACGGCCGCCGGCCTGCTGGAGCAGGCCTGGCCGGACACCCGGTGGTACCCCGTGG
>NZ_JBFAOO010000372.1:0-2917 GCF_040675265.1 Microbispora sp. NPDC049633 | reverse complement strand
CCTCGCGCTCGTCCGATCCCGCGCGGGCGATGGCGCTGAGCGCGAGGTCTCGGCCAGGGCGGCGAGCCGCCGGGCGACGGCCACGTCCCGCTGCCGCTCGGCGGACGACTTCTGGTCGAGGGCCAGCCCGGCCGAGGCCGCCGCGACCACCGCGAGCACGGCGAGCGCGGCGGTGAGGCGGCGCCGCCGCCGGGCGCGGAGCCGGGCGAGCGCCCGGGACTCGTCGAGGAACGCCTTCTCCAGCGTGTTCAGCGTGACGTGGTGGCGCGTGGTGGCCGCCCAGCCGAGCGCGGTCTCCAGCGCCGTCCCCTGGTAGAGGTCGCCGGGCCGCCGCCCGTGCCGGTCCCACAGGCGGGCGGCCTCGGTCAGGGGCCGCTGCACGCGCAGGCCCGCGCGGTCCGCGTCGACCCACCCGTGCAACCGGGGCCAGGCCCGCAGCAGCGCGGCGGCGGCGAGGGCGACCGTCTCGCCGTCCCGCACGACGAGATCGGCGCGGGCGAAGCCGGACAGCACGCGGGAGGCGGTCTCCCGGTCGACCACGCCGTCGAGAAGCTCGTCCTCCGGCACCCGCCGGGGCAGGTCGTCGCCGCCCTCCCCCGGCGCGACCATCCGCAGCATGATCCGCGGTACCAGCGCCTGGTCCGCCGGAGCGAGCGCGCCGTACGCCTCCTCGGCCACGGCCGCGAGCGAAGGTGGCGCGAGAGCCCGGGACGGCCCTGTGCCCCCGCCCTCGGCCGTACGGGTGCCCTCCGCGAGCAGCGCCTCGCCCCGGCCGTACGGATGGCCGAGCAGCGCGGCGAGGAGGACGGCCGCCTCGGGCCTGGCCTCCGGGTTCTTGTCGAGCGCCCGGGCCACCAGACCGCGCAGCGGCTCCCGCAGCGCCGTCAGATCCGGTTCGGCGGCCAGGATGCGGTGCAGCAGGGCCGCCACCCCGGTCAGCGCCTGCCCCGGCGGGCCGGGAGCGGCGCCGGGTACCGGCAGTGGCGTGATCCCCTCGGAGAACGGCTCACGGCCGGTGGCGGCGAACAGCGTCACCGCTCCCCACGCCCAGATGTCGACGGCGGGACCCGCCCGGGCCCCGACCACGATCTCCGGGGCCATGAAGGCCGGTGTGCCGGCGACGTGGCCCGTCGTCGTCAGCGACATGTCGGCGGTCCTGGCGATGCCGAAGTCGATGACCCGCGGGCCGTCCGGGCCGATCAGCACGTTGTCCGGTTTGAGGTCGCGATGGATCACCGACGCCTCGTGGATGGCGGCCAGCGCCGTCGCGATGCCCGTGGCGAGGCGGTGCAGCTCCTCCGGCCCGTACGGCCCGTTCCGCGCGACCGCCGCGCGCAGGCTGGGCCCGGCGACGAACTCGCTCACGATGTACGGCCGGGGGCCTTCCAAGTCGGCGAAGATGACCCGGGCCGTGCAGAACGGCGCGACCCGGCGCGCGGCGTCGACCTCCTTGGCGAACCGCGCCCGCGCCTGCTCGTCCTCCGTCCCGCCCGCAGGGCGCAGGACCTTGACGGCGACCCGCTGCCCGGCCTCGTCGTACGCCTCGTAGACGACGCCCTGCCCGCCCTCGCCCAGGCGGCCGGCGAGCCAGTAGCCGCCGAGCCTGCGCGGGTCGCCGGGGAGCAGGACGGTCACCATCCGGACCTCCCGCCAGCCGCGGACCGCTTGCCCCGATCGTGCTACGGGCGCGCGCCGCCGCCAAGACCGGACGGGTGATCCGTACCTCACCCTCGGGCGGCCGGCCGCCTCATCTGCCCTGGTGATGCGCGAGCAGCCGGGTGAGCAGGCGGGTCAGGGTCTGCCTGTCCTCGGCCGGAAGCGGTCCGAGCAGGTCGTCCTGCACCTTGTCCAGCGCCCGGTCCATCCGTCGCAGCTGCTCGTCACCCGCGGCGGTGAGGGCCACGATGTTGCGCCTGCGGTCGTCCGGGTCCGGCGTCCGCTCGACGAAACCCTGCCCGGCCAGCTGATTGATCGCCGCCACCACGTCGCTGCGGTCCATGCTGCACCGGCGGCCGAGCTCGGCCTGACTGGCCACCCCGAACTCGTGCAGGGCGGCCAGGATCCGGTAGTGGTACCCGCGTGCGCCCACCTCGCCGAAGCCGTCGGACGCCAGCCGGTGGGCGTGCACCGCCAGCTGGGTGAGCAGCCAGCTACTCGCCGGTCGGCCAGCTGGCCTGGATCGCCGAGCGCTTCGCCCAGTGGACCGACCCTCGCTCGCGGATCAGCGACGAGCGGATGCTCACCGACGTTTCGCTGTACTGGCTCACCGCCACCGCGGCCTCCTCGGCGCGGCTGCACCGCGACGCCCCGCGGCGGACCGAGCCGTGCCCGGTGCCGGTCGGCGTGGCGGTGTTCGCGCACGACATCACGCAGTCGGTGCGCCCGCTGGCCGAGCGGCTGTACGACATCAGGCACTGGTCGGAGTTCGAGCGCGGCGGCCACTTCGCCGCGATGGAGGTGCCGGACCTGCTCGCCGAGAACGTTCGCGACTTCTTCCTCACCTGCGGCGCCCCAATCGCCGCCGCCCGGGCCGAAAGTCCCACGATCACGGGACTTCGGGGCGGATACGGCGTGCCGTACGGCACCTGCGGCGGGGCGGGTGATCGCGGTTTGCTTGAGGCGTCGAAAAAGAGCAGCAAGACGTTGAAAGGGGCCGGTCATGGCCACCATCGAAAGGCGTAACCAGAGGACTCACCTCCACGCCGCCACCACCGCGCCCCAGACGACCACCGGCACCGGGCCCGCCCGCTACGCCTGGGCCGCCGCCCGCATCGCCATCGGCTGGGTGTTCCTGTGGGCCTTCCTGGACAAGACCTTCGGCTTCGGCTTCGCCACCCCCGCCGCCAAGGCCTGGACCAACGGCGCCAGCCCCACCACCGGCTTCCTCAAAGGCACCGCCGACAACACCTTCGGCACC
>NZ_JBFAOO010000371.1:0-2981 GCF_040675265.1 Microbispora sp. NPDC049633 | reverse complement strand
CGGGGCCCAGGTGGTCGCAACCGTCGCGAGGGACGCCGTCGAGCTGTTCACCGGCCCGTACGCGCACCGGGTCCGGGAGTGCGCGGGAGACAACTGCGCCCTCGTCTTCGTCGACACCTCACGTCCGGGCAGCAGGCGCTGGTGCTCGATGGAGCGGTGCGGCAACCGCCACAAGGTCCGTGCGCACCGCTCGCGTGAGGGTTAGCCCGGTGTTCCGGCCGACAGCCGGCGCAGCGCCTGCATCGCCTCCCTCTCGATGCGCGAAAGATCGTGGAGAATCACGCCGGCCTCATCGAGATGCCCCGCGTCGCCGGTCTCTCCCGCCTTCGCGATCAGACTGGACACCCGCGTCCACAGGACCGCGGCCTCGGCATACAGCCGGTGACCGGCGCGGAGGTCGTCGTCGTCGATCAGACGGGTGCACTCGTCGAGGAAGTCGCGGTAGAGGGCACGGAACAAGGCACCGCCGGTGCCGCCCTGCTCCATGAGGAGGGCGGCCTGCGGCAGGTCCCGGCTCGGGTCGCCGGCACGCCGCAGCCAGCCGGGCACCTGCTTGCCGGCTTTCTCTATGCCGCGATGGCCCAGATTCGCGATGGGCGCGGCGAGGAAGGCCTCGGCGCAGTCCCTGATCGCGGGGACGATCCGGTCCTGCCAGGAGAGCGGGTGAGCGGGCAGGGCGATGGTGAAGGATCGGTTCCTGGCGGTCATCGGGCCGCGTTCGGCCCGTGCCCTAGCCAGGCCGGCCCGGCCGGTGCGCACCGCTCCTCCCTGCTGATCGGTGTCCACGAGGTAGACGTCGTGCTCGTCGTAGCCGTACATGGCGACGACATGACCACCGAAGTGCACCTTGGAGCGGAAATAGTCCAGGTGGTAGCAGTCGAGCTGGAGGCCGACCGGCCGACCGGCCTCGATGGAGGCGGCCACGTTCTCCCACGCCTTGCGTGGTGAGGTGGTCTCCTCCGTCGTCAACGTCAGTCCCAGCCTGGCGGCCAGGTTCCTGGTGAGCTCGAAGGGCTTGACGCGGCCCCCGAGGAAAGGGAACGGCATGCCCTTGCTGTCCCAGTAGACGAAGGACAGACCCGAGCCCAGCCCGAACAGCATGGGCTCGGACAGGTCGAGTCCCTCGTGCCGCAGCAGCACTCCCAGGGTCGTCGTCTCGCAGTGGTGCGTGCCGCGGGCCTCGACGCCCTTCACCATGGCCATGATCGCTCTCCTCATCCTCACCGGGACCGCCGGGAGGAGCATGCGACCTCCCACAGGGGGAGAGTCCAGCCGGTCACTCCCCCGGTTCACTCGGCCAGGGCGCGGTTGACGGCGGCGAGCACGGCCCGGGCGAACGCCGCCGCGGCGCCGGCGTCCTCGCCCGCGCCCCACACGGAGGCACCGTCCACCCGGCACCGGGCGTAGGCGACGGCGCCGCCCTCCACCGGGTGCCCGTCCCGTTCCAGCACCTCCACCGGCGTCCCGGCCGCCGCCAGGGCGGCGGCGAGGGCGTCCGCCGGTTCGGCGCCGCTTCCCTCGTACGCCGCCGCACCCCGGCGCAGGACGCAGCGGAACCCACCACCGTCCGCCGTCCACGACGCCAGAGTGACCGGCCCGCCCTCCGCCGTGTACGCGGCGCGGAACAACTCGAGCAGGTCCTTCGGCGTGGCCTCCCGGCCGCTGCGGTCCGTCGCGTCCTGGACGACGCGGGAGAACTCGGCACGCAGCGCCCCGGGCAGGTCGAGCCCGTGGTGCACCCGGAGGAGGTGGGCGACGCCCCCCTTGCCCGACTGGCTGTTGACCCGGATCACCGCCTCGTACGTCCGGCCGACGTCGGCCGGGTCGATCGGCAGGTACGGCACGGCCCAGGGCGCCTCCCCCACCGGCACGCCCCGCTCGGCCGCCGCCCGCTCGTGGTGGGCGAGCCCCTTGCTGATGGCGTCCTGATGGGTCCCGGAGAAGGCCGTGTAGACGAGGTCCCCGCCGTACGGATGACGGACGTGGACCGGCAGCCGGTTGCACTCCTCGACGGTCCGCCGGATGACGTCGATGTCGGAGAAGTCGACCATCGGGTCGACCCCCTGCGCGTACAGGTTCAGCGCGAGCGTGACGAGGTCGACGTTCCCGGTGCGCTCGCCGTTGCCGAACAGGCAGCCCTCGACGCGCTGCGCCCCGGCCAGGACGGCGAGCTCCGCGCAGGCCACCCCCGTGCCCCGGTCGTTGTGCGGATGGACCGAGAGGATGACGGCGTCACGCCGTTCCAGGTGGCGGTGCATGTACTCGATCTGGTCGGCGTACAGGTTGGGCGTGGCGATCTCGACGGTGGCGGGCAGGTTGTGGATCACCGGCCGGTCGGGCGAGGCGTCCCACAACCGGGTGAGGCCGTTGCAGACCTCCAGGACGAAGTCGGGCTCGGTGCAGTTGAACACCTCGGGCGAGAACTCGAACCGTACAGCCGCCCCCGGCATCGCGTCGGCGAGCCGCGCGATGTGACCGGCGGCCTCCCGGATGAGCGCGTGCAGCCCGGCCCGGTCCTGCCCGAGGACGACGTCCCGCCAGACCGGCGCGGTCGCGGTGTACAGGTGCACCACCGCCCGCGGCATGCCCTTAATCGAGGCGAAGGTCTGCTCGATGAGGTCGCGGCGGGCCGCGGTGAACACCACGGGGGTCACGTCGTCCGGCACCGCGCCGCTTTCGGCGAGGTGACGGACGAAGTCGAAGTCGGTCCGGCTCGACGACGGGTAGCCGACCTCGATCTCCTTGAACCCCATCGCGACGAGGAGGTCGAACATGCGCCGCTTGCGTGGCGTGTCCATGGGCTCTGCCAGCGCCTGGTTGCCGTCGCGCAGGTCGACGGGCACCCACAGCGGGGCGTGCTCGATCCTGCGGCCCGGCCACGCGCGCGGGATCTCGGGGATTTCGACCCGCTCGTGGGCCGGCCGGTAGCGGTGGTGCGGCATCGCGCTGCCCCGCCGGGGCTCCCGCCTGGAATCCCCAGC
>NZ_JBFAOO010000370.1:0-3047 GCF_040675265.1 Microbispora sp. NPDC049633 | reverse complement strand
GTCGGCGGTCCTGGTGGGACCGCCGACCGGAGACCTCGCCGCTCAGTCACGGTCCAGGCCGTCGCCGACGCGATCCGGCGCTCAGTTGTAGGGGTTGTCGTAGGTGCCGGTGCTCTTCGTCCGCATCTGGTACTGGCCGTTGCTGCCGAACCACCCGCCGGTCACGTCGAAGCGGACGTTGCGGACGGTGCCGCCGAAGTTCACCTCGCCGCTGTACAGGTAGGCCTGCTGGCACCCCGGCATCGACGTCGGGCCGGTCTGCGTCGGCCAGGCCGTGCTCGTGCCGTTGACGTTGATCGTGAAGTAGGGCTGCGGGTAGGCGTGCTGCCAGCACAGGCGCAGCGAGTAGCGGTACTTCGTGTTCCCGTCGTCGAACGCCACCGTGCCGTCCAGGAGGGCCAGCTGTGTCGCGTTGCCGTCGTTGCTCACCAGTTGCAGGTAGACCGGCTGGTCCGGGCCGTACGCCGCGTGCGCGGGGCTGAGCGGCAGGAGCGCGGCGGCCATCGCCCCGATGGCCATGGCGAACGACGCCGTGAGGCGACGTCCACTCGAGCGTGCGATCAATTCACACCTCATCCGTAGCAGGAGTGCGAGTGCCCGGAGGCTATGGCCGCGGAAGCGGAACGATCCAGCGTGGCGGTGCGGGGGCTGGATCCGGTCCGGCGTTAACGCGGCGCCCGGGGGGACCTTGGCGACGCCGCTGCGCGGCGACCAGCGCGGAGACGGCGGCGGAGCGGGTCGAAATCCCCGCGGGACCGTTGAATATTTCATGCCGCATATTTGATGCCGCGTGAGGCGCCGGCGGAGGATTCCCGCGAGGATCACGAAGACGGCCCCCGGCGGCGCTCCGCCGGGGGCCGGTCGCGGGTCCGGCCGGAGGTCAGCAGATCTTGTAGTCGTGCCGCGACGAGTTGTACGCGCAGGAGTCGACCAGCGCGCCCGAGGCGTCCCGCAGGTACGCCGCATCCGCGGTCTGGTTCCAGATGTAGGCGAAAGTCCCCCCGCTCCTGCCCCAGTAGAGGGTGGTCGCGGTGTTCTTCCCCCTGCCGGTCCGCAGGGTGACCGTCTTCCCCGCGCCGAGG
Organism: Microbispora sp. NPDC049633; assembly: GCF_040675265.1. Lineage (NCBI taxonomy): Bacteria > Bacillati > Actinomycetota > Actinomycetes > Streptosporangiales > Streptosporangiaceae > Microbispora > Microbispora sp. NPDC049633. Next base: position 1,965 of record NZ_JBFAOO010000370.1, on the reverse strand, counting down.
GTGAACCTGCCGAACGTGTAGACGTGATCCGCCCGCTTCGTCCTGTCGCGGACGGTCCAGCCCGTGAGGCTCACGGCCTTCCTCGTCGAGTTCTTGATCTGGACGTACTCGCCGTTCAGGCTGCTGTTCGCGCCGAAGTCCGGCGAACCGGGCGAGTCGTAGTAGATCTTGGTGATCCGGACGGCCGGGCCCGCCGCGTAGGAGGGCTGGGAGACGGCCACCACGCCGGCGGCCACCACCGCGGCCGTCAGCAGGGATCGGATACGCACGGAGTTACTCCTGGGATGGGGAGGACACGATCGGAATCGATCATAATGATGATCTTTGATACCGATTGACCATCCCTGTATCGGTTTGGCATCCGTGGGGCGCCCCCGCGGAGACCGGCCCCGTGGCCTCAGTTCACCGGAAGACACCCGTGTGGCCGAGCGAGTACCGGCCGGGCTGGGGATACACGCACAGCCCGTGCGGCCCGGCGCCGACCCTGATGGTGCGGACGACTCTGCCGTCCCGGGTGTCGAAGACGTAGACGACCCCGTGGTAGCGACCGCTGAGCCACAGCTTCGTGCCGTCCGCCGACACGCCGCCCATGTCGGGCGAGCCGCCGCCGGGGATCCGCCACACGTCCACCACCTTCCGTTTCGCGAACGACACGACCGACACCGATCCCTCGCCCCGGTTCGACACGTACAGACGGCGCGAGTCGCGGCTGACGTAGAGGCCGTGCGCGCCCCGGCCGGTCGGCAGGAACCGTTCGACCTCGTACGTCGCCGCGTCGACCAGCCACACCCCGTGCCGTTCCATGTCCGCGACGTAGAAGACCGTGCCGTCGGGCGACAACTTCACGTCCTGCGGCATGCTCATGTGGCCCAGGTGGATGCGGCGGATCACGCTCGGCGTACGCCAGTCGATCACGACGAGGTCGCCGCTGAACTCGCAGCTCGCGAGGAACACCGTGCCGTCCACGGTGAAGTCGCCGTGGTTCACGCCCCGGCAGGGCAGCGGCAGGGAGCGCAGGAGTTTCATGCTGTGCGGGTCGCGCAGGTCGAGCTGGTTGTTCCGCTCCGCCATGACCAGCGCGTACGTGCCGTCCGGGGAGAAGTACAGGTTGTACGGGTCCTCCACGGGCACCGGGCGGCCGGGCCTGCCGGTGCGGGGGTCGACAGGGGTGAGGAAGTTGCCCCGGTTGTTGTTCACCCACAGCGTCTTGAGGTCCCAGGACGGCACCACGTGCTGGGGCAGCGCCCCGGTCCTGAAGTGCCGCACGATCCGGTACGTCTCCGGGTCGATGACGTCGACCGTGCCGCTTTCGCTGTTGGGCACGTACACGAGGGAGCGGAAACCCTTCACGACGGGGCTGAGCATCCCCGGCCGGTCGGCCGCGTAGACGTCGGCCCGCCCCCGGTGCTCCGGCTCGATCGGCGCGGCCGCGGCCGGCGACGGCCGGGCGGACGACGGCGGGGCGCTCGTGATGCGCGCCGGCGCGGCCCGCGGCACGGGCGGCTCCGCCGTGCGTCCGATGACGGCGCATCCCCCCACGATCACCAGCGCCACGGTCATCAGTGCCACGGTCATCAGTGCCACGGTCACGGCAGCGGCTCCACGCGCTCGGTCCACGCCTGCCCCTTCGTCGCGGCGGGCTGTGCCCGGCCAGCCCCCGTACGGTCATGACCGGCCGCGCCTGGATCGGCACGACGCAGCGGGTCGGCGCGACGCTAACGCCGGCCGCCACGGCCCGCAGGCCGCTTTGCCCGCTCTTTCAGGCCCCGTGCCCCACCGCCGCCCGGGCGCGCCGAGATGCCGCTCCCACCCCCGCAGGCAGGAGCCGCCCGCCGGCAGCGGGCCCGCACGGCTCAGCCCGTGACGGCGCGCGTCATCGGGCGGTCACCTCGGCGCCGAGCAGTTCGTCCACGGCTTTCCGGTCGGGCAGCGAGGGGCTGGCGCCGGGCAGTGTGGTCGCGAGGG
>NZ_JBFAOO010000369.1:0-3053 GCF_040675265.1 Microbispora sp. NPDC049633 | reverse complement strand
GGGGCGCCCATGACCAGCAGCGGCAGCGCCACCGTTCCGGCCAGCGCGCCGCCCGGGAGGCGGTCGAGGAACGCCTTGAGCAGGCCGGTGTAGGTGGCCTTGTAGGTGGGGCTGGCCACGACGAGCACCTGCGCTCCGGCGGCCAGCTCCAGCGCGACCTCCACCGTGGGCGAGGGTGCGGGGGTGAACAGGTGCGGGCCGATCGCGGACAGGTCCACGACCTCGGGCGGCGCGTCGTGCCCGATCCGGCGCCCCAGCGCCTCGGCCGCCGCCACCGCCGCGAGGTGGGTTCGCGAGCCGCCCCGCGGGTTGCCGACCAGCGCCACGACGGAGCTCACGACGTCACCCCCTCGTGCCGCGCGTCGGCGGTGTGACGGGCGGGTCCGGTGCGCGGAGCCGCGGGATGCGCGTTCTCACTGGGCGTGCGGGTGGTCAACGGACGGTCCTCCAAGTCGGGGAGACGGTGCTCGGCACGGAGCGGAAGCGGGGTCACGGGTGGGCGATGAAACGGCCGAAGCGGCCCTGGTGATACAGCAGCGGACGTCCCGGCGCGCGCACCTCGGCCCGGGTGACCAGGCCCACGACGAGGACGTGGTCGCCCACGCCGACCCTCTCGTACGGCAGGCAGACCAGGTGGGCGGAGACGTCTTCGAGCAGCGGCGCGCCGAGGGGTCCCGGGCGCCACCGGGTGGGCTCGGCGAACCGGTCGACGCCCTTGCGCGCGAAGCGGGCGGCGAGGTCGGCCTGGTCGCTGGCGAGGACGTTGACGGCGAAGTGGTCCGCCTCACGGAGGGACGGCCAGGTGGTGGACGCCTGGTCCACGTAGAAGGAGACGAGAGGCGGGTCGAGGCTGACCGAGGAGAACGAGGTGGCGGTCAGCCCCACGGGCACTCCTCCGCTCCGCGCGGTGATCACGACGACTCCCGCCGCGTGCACCGCGAGGGCCCGCTTGTAGTCGTCGGCGTCGAGGGCGGGGCCGAGCAGAGTCTCCGTCATGGCAAACCTCCGGTTGATCGCAGCTGCTCTCGGGGTCGATCCCGTCGGCCGGCAGCATCACGGCACGCGGGGTCGGGGATTCGGATGGAGGCGGGGACCGGGGCCGGACGAACGCCCTGGCCGATACCGCAAACGTACGATCAGACGATCCGAAAGTCAATATTTCCTACCAGCTATACATAAAATTGGCCGAGACCGGTTCCCATCGCTTCGGGGTCCGCCTCACAGGGACGAGACGATCTTGGCGACCAGCTCGTAGGAGCGGATCCTGGCCTGATGGTCGGGCACCTGCGTGAGCACGAACAGCTCGTCGGCGCGGGTGCGGCGCAGGAGGTCACCGAGGCGGGGCCCGACGCGTTCGGGGCCGCCCACGAACTGGGGGTCGATCTTCTCGCGCAGGAACCGCTCCTCGGCCGTGGTGAAGCGGTGCGCGGCCGTCTCCTCCTCGGTCGGCAGCAGCGTGGCCGGATCGGCCGTGCGCATGAGGATCTGGCCGTACACGAAGGAGGCGGCGAGCCGGTGCGCGCGCTCGTCGCTGTCGTTGACGACGGCGATCACCGCCACACCGGCGTGCGGTTCGGCCAGGGCCGCGGACGGCCGGAACGCCTGCCGGTACGCCTCCAGCGCCTCCGGGGCCCCGCCGCCCACGATCGCGTGCGCGTACACGTACGGCAGGCCGAGCCGGCCGGCGTACGCGGCGCTGGACGCGCTCGACCCGACCAGCCAGACTTCGGGCGGGGTGCCCGGCTCGGGGATCGCGCGCACGCCGCCGCTGCCGCCGGCGAAGTACTCGTTCAGCTCGCGCAGCGCCTCGCCGAAGTCGAGCCGGCGCGGGTCACCCAGGCGGGCCGCGGCCTCCCCCGAGCCGCCGGCGGCGCGACCGAGCCCGAGGTCGACCCGGCCCGGATGGAGCCCGACCAGCACGCCGAACTGCTCGGCCACCGCGTACGGCGAGTGGTTGGGCAGCAGCACCGCGCCCGAGCCGGCCCGGATCGTGGCGGTCGCCCCGAGGATGGCGCCCGCGAGCACCGCCGGGCTGGAGGTCGCGAGCGCGGGCGTGTTGTGGTGCTCGGCCACCCAGTGGCGCCGGTAGCCCAGGGCCTCGACGGCCCGGGCCAGGTCGACGGAACGACGCAGCGCGTCGCCCGCGGTGTCGCCGCGCCAGACCGGGGCGGTGTCGTGCACGGAGACGGCGATTCCCTCGGCCAACGTTCCCTCCTTCTCGGGATGGAAAGAGGCATATCCGGAGGATGCCTCACGTTGTCCAGAGTCAACCTGAGGCACCCTCAGTCTGTCAATGGCGTGACCGCGCGCGAGCCGGCCGTGAACGGGGCCCGCTCAGGTCACCACGACGGGGTGACGCACCACCGCGTCGAAGCCGTAGCCGAGGGTGTTGCGGGCCGCCCTGCCGGGCTGCGTCGCGCCCGTCTCGTCGGCGGCCCGGGCGAGCAGCCGCAGGCCGCCCGCCTGCCGGGGAGTCCAGGGGAAGGTCCACCGGACCCAGCCACGCGGGTGCCGGTCGTCGCGGAGGCGGGCCGGCCGCCACGACACGCCCTCGTCGTCGCTGACCTCGACCCGCACCACCCGCCCGTGACCCGACCACGAACGGCCGCGCAGCAGATGCTCACGCCCCGCTTGGAGACGGGCCGGCCAGGGCAGTTCGAAGGCGCTCTTCACCCCCGTGCGGGTCAGCGGCGGCCCGCCGCCGGGCGGGTGGCCGGGGCCGTGCATCCGGTACAGCCGCGTGCTCCACGGCGACTCCAGCGGCTCCGCCGACACCTCGACGTCCCCCAGCCACTTGATCGAGGCGACGCCCACCCACCCCGGCACCACGAGCCGCGCCGGATATCCGTGGTCGGGCGGCAGCGGCCGCCCGTTCATCTCGTAGGCCACCAGCACGTCGTCCAGCGCCTTGGTCACGGGGAGCGGGCGGCGCACCCTCCCCAGGTTCTCCCCCGCCTCCACGTAGTCGCCGTCGAGCCCGCGCGGCATCAGCGCGACCGCCCGGTCGCTCATCCCCGCCCTGCGCAGGAGCGTCGCGAGCCGCACGCCCCGCC
>NZ_JBFAOO010000368.1:0-3140 GCF_040675265.1 Microbispora sp. NPDC049633 | reverse complement strand
GGTCAGCATGAGGACCGGCACCCGCTTGCCGGAGGCGCGCAGCCGGCGGCAGGCCGTCAGCCCGTCGAGCCGGGGCATCATGACGTCGAGGAGCATCGCGTCGAAGTCCCCCCGCTCCAGGAGGTCCAGCGCGGTCAGCCCGTCCGCGGCGCTCTCGACCGCGTACCCCTCGAACTCCAGGCTGCTGCGCAACGCCTCCCTGAGGGCCGGCTCGTCGTCCACTACCAGCAGTTTCGCCGATTCCTCACGCACCGGCACAAGCTACCCGAGGGTCATGAGAATCCGCTTAAGGCCGCGGCTCCGGGTGGGCGAGGCGGGGCGCCGCCCGCGCCACGCGCGGCAGGGCGTGGCGCGTCAGACGCCGCCGAGAACGGCCATGGCGGCGTTGTGACCGGGGATGCCGCTGACGCCGCCGCCGCGCCGGGCGCCCGCCCCGCACAGCAGCACCCGCTCGTGCGCGGTCTCGACGCCCCACTGACCAGGCCGGGCCCCGTGGTCGCCCTCCTCGCCGTACGGCCAGGACAGGTCGTGGTGGAAGATGTGGCCGCCGGGCAGGCCCGCCTCCCGTTCCAGGTCGAGGGGGGTCTTGGCCTCCAGGCAGGGCTCGCCCGAGGGCGTGCGCAGCAGGCAGTCCTCGATGGGCTCGGCGAGCACCGAGTCGATCGAGGCGAGCGTGCGGGCCAGCGCCTCCCGCTTGGCCTGCGGGTCGGCGAACAGCCGCGCCGGCATGTGCAGGCCGAACAGCGTCATCGTGTGCGCCCCCGCCTCCCGCAGATCCCGGCCGAGGATCGAGGGGTCGGTGAGCGAGTGGCAGTAGACCTCGGCGGGCGGCAGCTCCGGCACCTTTCCCGAGGTTGCCTGCGCGTACGCCGCGGCGAGCTGGTCGCGGCTCTCGTTGATGTGGAAGGTGCCGCTGAACGCCTCGGCGGGGTCCACCGCGGGGTCCCGCAGCCGGGGCAGCCGCGACAGCACCATGTTTATTTTGAGCTGTGCGCCCTCGGGCCGCTCGGGCGTCTCGCCGAGCAGCCGGGCGAGCACGGCGGGCGGAAGGTTGGCCAGCACCTTCCCCGCGGTCACCACGTGCTGCGCGCCGTCGTCGAACGTGACCTCACCGATGTCCGGGTCGATCGCCAGGACCTCGGCCCCGGTGCGGATCTCGGCGCCGTGCCGCCGCGCGACCTCGGCGAGCTCGGTCGTCACCGCGCCCATGCCGCCGACCGGCACGTTCCAGTCGCCCGTGCCGTCGCCGATCACGTGGTAGAGGAAACACCGGTTGGCCAGCAGGTCGGTGGCCGTGTCGGCGAAGGTGCCGATCAGCGCGTCGGTGAGCACGACCCCGCGGACCGTGTCGTCGGCGAACCGCTCGTCCACGACCTCGCCGATCGGCCGTTCGAACAGGTCGCGCCACGCCTCGTCGTCCCCCACGGCCTCGCGAAGGTCCGTACGGCCGGGCAGCGGTTCGAGCAGCGTCGGCGCGACGCGTTCGGCCACGTGGGCGGTCATCCCGTAGAACCGCTCCCAGGCCGCGAGGTCGTGCCGTCCCCCGGTCACGGCCTCGAAGGACGCGGCGGTGCGCCCGGCGTCCTCGTTGTCCACGAGCAGGCCCGTGTCGCCGGCCGGGGTGTAGGAGGCGAAGCGGCGGCGGCGCAGGTCGAGGCGCAGCCCGAGGTCCTTCACGACCTTGGTGGGCAGCAGGCTGACCAGGTAGGAGTAGCGCGAGAGCCGCGCGTCCACGCCGGGGAACGCCCGGGCCGACACGGCGAGGCCGCCCACGTGCCCGAGGCGTTCCAGGACCAGCACCTCTCGCCCCGCCCGGGCGAGGTAGGCCGCGGCGACGAGGCCGTTGTGCCCGGCCCCGGCGATGACGACGTCGTAGTGCGAGCGTGGCATGGAGCGTTCTCCCGGTCGTACGTGGCTCGGTGTCGCGGGATGGGCCTGGGCGATTGCTCGCAACCTATCGCAAGTTCCCCCCCAAGACCCGGGCAGAATATGCCGAAGCGGACAATCCTCCGCTGGTGCGAAAACCAACCGAGCGATCCGGAGGGGCGGGAATGAGCGCACCGATGGTGAGCGGGAAACAGGAGAGACATGCGCGTTACCGATGAGGTCGCCGAGGCGCTGGCCACCGGCCGTCCGGTGGTAGCCCTGGAGTCCACCATCATCTCGCACGGGCTGCCCCAGCCCCGCAACCTTCAGGTCGCCCTCGAACTGGAGGACATCGTCCGGCAGGCGGGGGCCGTGCCGGCGACGGTGGCGGTGCTGGACGGCGTTCCCCGGGTGGGTCTGGACAAGGACGGGCTGGAGCGGATCGCGACCGAGCCGGGCCTGCGCAAGCTCGGCTTCCGGGACCTCGCCCCGGCCGCCGCGCTCGGGCTGAGCGGCGCCACCACCGTCTCGGGCACCTCGTTCCTGGCCGCCCGTGCGGGCGTGCGGGTGTTCGCCACCGGGGGTCTCGGCGGCGTCCACCGGGGCTGGACCACGGTGCAGGACGAGTCGGCCGACATCGACACGCTCAGCCGCACCCGGATCACGGTCGTGTGCGCCGGGGTGAAGTCGATCCTCGACGTGCCCGCGACGCTGCAGCGGCTGGAGACCAAGCAGGTCACCGTCGTCGGCTACCGGACCGACGAATTCCCGGGCTTCTACCTGCACAGCTCGGGCGAACCGGTCGACTGGCGCATCGAGACGCCGCAGGAGGCCGCCGGCATCATGCGGGCCCAGGACGCGCTGGCCGGGCTGGAGACCGCGCTGATCGTGGCCAACCCGGTCCCCGCCGACCTGCAGCTCGATCCCGGCCTGCACGACCGGGTGCTCGCGGAGGGCCTGCGCGCGGCCGAGGAGCGCGGGATCACCGGTCAGGCCATCACCCCGTTCCTGCTGGAGTACCTGGTCGAGGGCACGGGTGGCGCCTCCCTGGAGGCCAACCTCGCGGCCGTACGCGGCAACACGCGCCTGGCCGGGGAGATCGCCGCCTCCTGGGCGGCCGGGTGAGCGCTCTGCTGGTGATCGGCGACGTGGTCACCGACGTCGTCGCGCTGCACGACGGCCCCGCGGCCACCGGCACCGACACGCCCGCCGACATCGCGTTGCGGCCGGGCGGCTCGGGGGCGAACACCGCTTCCTGGGCCGCCCGGCTCGGC
>NZ_JBFAOO010000367.1:0-3245 GCF_040675265.1 Microbispora sp. NPDC049633 | reverse complement strand
GGACCGCCCTGCTGCGCCGGGGGCCGTGGGGCTACCTCCACGCCCGCCGCCCGGACGCCGCCCGGGCCGATCTCGTCGCCGACGGCCTCGCCGACCTCGTCCGCCTGGTCCCCGCGCTCACCTGATCAGGGGCGCAGCCGGCGGGCGAGGAGCTCGCGCAGCGCGCCGGTCTCCTCCCCGAGGCGGTTGAGCGACGCGAGGAACTCCCCGGGCGCGTCGAGCAGGCCGAGCATCCGGGCGGACACCGCCTCGCGGGCGGCCCGGCCCGCCTCGACCGCGGCCCTGCCGTGCGGCGTCAGCTCGATCATCCGTGCCCGCTGGTCGCCGGGGTCGGTCCGGCGTGCCACGTAGCCGATGCGCTCCATCTCCGCCGCCACCTTGGAGGCGCCCTGCGGGGTCATGCCGAGCAGCCCGGCCAGGTCGGAGACCCGTACGGGACCGGCGAGAAGGTGCTGGAAGACGTATCCGTGCACGGTGCGCACCTGGTCGTGCCCGGCGGCGGCCATCAGGGCGCGCACCTCGGCGTCGCAGGCCGCGGACAGAGCCGTGAACAGCAGGGTCAGATCGCTTGACACCACGTTCCGATGCTCCGATACTCAACCATGGTTTCGCAACTGAGGTTGAACAATTTGGAGGGTGTCCATGCGGTGTGATCCGGCCTTCGCGGCCGTCGCCGACGCGTTCCGGGAGACGGACGGAGGAGCGGGAGGCGGCGCCGCCCTCGCCGTGTACGCGGGCGGGCGCCTGGTCGTGGACCTCTGGCAGGGCACGGCCGACGCCGACGGCGTACGGCCCTGGGAACGGGACACGGTCGTCAACGTCTTCTCCGCGTCCAAGGGAATGCTGGCGACGCTCGCGCACCTGTACGTCCAGCGCGGGCTGCTCGATCTGGACGCCCCGGTGGCCCGTTACTGGCCGGAGTTCGCCACCCCCACCACCATCGCCGACCTGCTCGCGCACCGGGCCGGGCTGCCCGCCGTACGCCGGGAGCTGCCGCCGGGCTCCCTGTTCGACTGGGACGCGATGACCGCCGCGCTGGCGGCCGAGAGTCCGTGGTGGACGCCGGGGGAGCGGCACGGCTACCACGCGGTGACCTTCGGCTGGCTCGTCGGGGAGGTGCTGCGCCGTGTGAGCGGGCGGCCGGTCCGCGACCTGGTCCGCGACGAGCTGGGCGTCCCCGGCCTGTGGATCGGCCTGCCCCGCTCGGAGGCGGGCCGTGCGGCCTACCTCGCCCCGCCGCAGGCGGGGGACGCTCCGCCGGCGGCGTTGACGGCAGCCATGTCCGAGCCCGGCTCGATCACGATGATGGCCTTCGCGAACCCCGCCGAGCAGCTCACACCCGGTCTGGCCAACACGGCGCGCTGGCGGGCCGCCGAGATCCCCGCGTCCAACGGGCACGCCACCGCCAGAGCCCTCGCCACCCTGTACGGCCGGCTCGTGTCGTGCCGGAGGCGCGCCGCCGGGGGCACGGGCGGGATCCTCGGCCCGGACGTGCTGGGCCGGGCCGTCGCGCCCCGCAGCGAGGGACACGACGAGGTCCTTCTGGCGCGGACCAGGTTCGCACTGGGCTACATGCTCCCTTGCGAGATCCGGCCGTTCGCGCCGAACCCGCGCGCCTTCGGGCACAGCGGCTCGGGCGGGGCGCTCGCCTTCGCCGACCCGGACGCGGGGGTGGCCTTCGCCTACACGCCGAGTCGTCTCGTCGTCAGCGCGGCGGGACCCGACCCGAGGTGGGAGCCCATGGTCGCGGCGCTGTACGCCTGCCTGTGAGACGTCCGGCGCCGCGACGGGGGATGTCTCAGCCCTGCTGCTTCTTCTGCTTGACGGCGGTGACGAGCTCGTCCTTGGTCATCCCGGACGCGCCGTCGATCCCCAGCTCCTTGGCCTGGTGCAACAGCTCGTCCTTGGTCCGCGAGCGCAGCTTGAGCGGGGCGGCCAGCACCTCGGCCTTCCGCTTGCTGAAGGCCTTGCCGAGCCGGACCCGCTCCTCGAAGGGGACGGCCTTCTCCAGGACCGGGAGGATGTCGTTCTCCTCCTCCTCGACGTGGTGCGTCACCGCCCCGATGAGCTCCTGCAGAAGCGTGTCGAACTCGGGGCCGTCCGGGTCGGCCTCCAGGAGCTGGGAGAACATCTCCTCGGCCTCGTGGTGCTCCTCCGCGCCGTGGTGGACCTCCTCCTTCTCCTCGGGCCGCCGCCTGGCGAGCACGGGGTAGACCTCGTCCTCCTCGCCCTCGCTGTGCGCGACGAACTTCGCCGCCAGCTCCGCGAGCAGGGCCGGGCGGTTCTCCGGCATCTTCTGGAGCCGCTCGAACAGCGACTCCACGTCGCGGTGATCTTCCTTGATCAGGCTGATGACGTCGGTTGCCATGGATTCCTCCTGTGCGTGGACGCGCTCGCACTACCCGGCGCCGGAGGGATCACACCGGTCCTGTCCAGGGAGTACCGGCTCTCGTCCTCATGCCCTTCAACCGGCTCACAAGTGCGGGACGCCATCCTCCACACCATGAACCGCGAATCGGAGACGGGCCGCGCGTGTCGGCCCATGGGAGTTCGCCTAGCATCCGGCGTGGTGGCTCGTCCTGACATGCCTGGCGCCGGCACTGTGGCCGTCGTCATCGCCCGAGTGGCGGTGCGGCCCGCCCGCTGCCGTCTTCACCCCCTGGTACGGTGACCTGCCCCTCCCCTGCCAGAACTCTCTCGACCAGCGCCAGACCCAGCTTGTCCTGCTCGGACCGCTGGCGATCCCCCTCGCGGCCGGGGCCGCGAGGGCTCCCGGGAGGCGCTGAGCCCGGGACGATTTCAGGAGTCCCTGGTGAGAGTCCCCTCGTAGGCGAACAGCCCGAGGTCGTCGGTGTGTCGGTAGGCGAGACCGTCGCCCTCGCGCGTGAGCACGACGTCGCCCGGGACGCACTCCTGGGCATCTTCCAGCCGGAACGTGAGCGCGGAGCCGGAGCCGCCGGTCAGCCGCAGCGTGCCCTCGCACGAGTTCGCCGGCTCCTTCCACCTGCCGGACTTCTCGCCGCGCTTCAGCTCGATCTCGATGTCGTACTCGCTCGTGAGGAGCCCTGCGGTGGGCGCGATGTGACCCTGCCACTTGCCCGCGAACGCCTGCGGGATGGTCTTCGGGCCGGAGGCGGTCGAAGGGTAGGTCCCGTCCGTGCCGCCGGACGGGGCGTCCGTGGCCGCGGCGCCGGTCGGCGTCGGGTCCGCGGCGTACGTGCTCCGCGCGGGGGCGCTCGCCGTAG